>NZ_CABUIW010000063.1 GCF_902491705.1 uncultured Lactobacillus sp.
GCTCAAGCTATAGAGGAATATATCAAATACTATAACGAAGAAAGGATAAAGAGCAGATTAAAAGGCTTAACTCCGAAAGAATATCGGAATCAAGCCTCTATTAATCCTATGTTTTAAAATGTCTACTTTTT
Organism: uncultured Lactobacillus sp.; assembly: GCF_902491705.1. GTDB lineage: Bacteria > Bacillota > Bacilli > Lactobacillales > Lactobacillaceae > Lactobacillus. The sequence goes on from NZ_CABUIW010000063.1 coordinate 132, forward strand.
AGGTCCCACTTCACAGTTAGGATGACTTTCTTTGATTTTTTAATATTTTCTAGCTAAGCTTCTACTTTTAAAATACTTAGCACCTGCATAACCATTTGAGTAGTCAAGATACTTAATAGTCTTACCATTTTTTCTCATTGTTTTTGCTTTAAACATATCCCATTGCTCAAAGCCAATCCATGGTGCGAAGGTAAAGTATTTTCCATTTGCTCGCTTAGTATAATAACCTGCCACAATATTCTTAGTTGCATTCATCAATCTACTTTGCTCACTCATTTGAGCTTTAGTTGATGGATTATAAATGCTATCTGGAATTGCCTTTTTATTTTGATGGTAAACAGTTTTGCCATTAAAACTGTGCGCTCCAATTCGAACTGTCTTGTATTTTACATTTGAACTAGTAGTGTACCAGGTGCCGCGCAAACTTTTTGGCACAGTATACTTACTACCTTTACCGTAAATCTTTTGAGCTGCTTGAACAGTTGCAGGTTCATTGATGATTCCAGCACCTATTGGTGCAACTGCCATTAATGCTGCTGCAATTAAACTATATCTAAATGATTTTTTCATTTTCGTCATTCTTCCTCACAAAATACATTTCATTAATAACTTACTTCATCAACCACCTTAAATAAATAAAATGTTCATAATTGCACATTATTTTATCTTTTCAATTTCATCCAAGCTAAGTTCAATGTACTTTCCACGCTTTAAATCAGCTGGCAAAGTTAATTTCCCCATCGATAATCTATCCAGTGCTGTAACTTTCATCCCTACCGCACCAAACATTCTCTTAATTTGATGATACTTTCCTTCACTAATTTCAATTTCGATTTCAGAAGTATCATTTTCTTTATCTTGCTTCAAAATCTTCAACTTAGCAGGTTTCAATTTAGTGCCATCACCTAGTGTCATACCAGATGCAAAAGTTTTGACTGTTTCTTCATCTGCAACACCTGCAATTTGAGCACGATAAATTTTAGCAACATGCTTATTTGGAGCCAGCAATTCATGGTTTAATTGCCCATCATTGGTTAACAAAAGCAATCCTGTCGTATCTTTATCTAGTCTACCGACAGGTACAATTCCTTGATATTGATCCTTAGGATCAAGCAGTGAAATAACTGTCTTTTGACTGCGATCTTCAGTTGCAGAAAGCACGCCTTTCGGCTTATTTAATAAAAAGTAATGATATTTTTGGTAAGCTACTTCCTTGCCATCTACTGTAATTGTATCTTGATCATCAACTTTTTCTTTCGGTGTTTTTACAGTTTTACCATTAACCATAACTACGCCCTTTTTTATTAATTGATGAACTTCTTTTCTTGAGCCAACATTCATATTGGCCAAATATTTGTCAATTCTCATTTTTTCACCTACAAAAAAAGCTAGAAGTACAACTTCTAGCTAATTTCCTACAATAAACTTGCGTCTTCTTGTGCCTTGTCATCCAAGAACTTTTGGTTTGGATAAATTGGAGTAATTTCAATACCATCCAAAGCTCTTTGAATCAAACCTTCAACATCAAGACGTGCTTCATATTCACGTGCTTTATCAAGCTTTGGCTTAGTCTTAGGACGTGGTGGAGCAAAAATAGTACAACAATCTTCAAATGGTTGAATTGAAAGATCAAAAGTACCAATTTCTTCAGCCTTAGCAATGATTTCAGTCTTATCCATTGTAGCTACTGGACGGATAACTGGCGTTGTAGTTACGTCGTTAATTGCAACCATTGATTGCAAAGTTTGAGAAGCAACCTGACCTACTGATTCACCGTTAAAGATTGCCAAACCGCCACGCATTGCACGAATACGGTCTGCAAGTTGCAACATAAAGCGACGTTGAACAGTCATCAAGTAACCTTCAGGCAACTTTTCCTTGATAGTTTCTTGAATTTCAGCAAATGGAACAGCAATAAAGTTAATCTTACCTGCATAGTTTGCCAAAATACCAGTTAATTCCTTAGCCTTAGCCAAAGCCTTTTCAGTAGTGTATGGAGGACTAAAGAAGTGAACCATTTCAATATCTACACCACGCTTCAATGCAAGCCATGAAGCAACTGGTGAGTCAATACCACCTGAAAGCATCATTACAGCCTTACCAGCAGTACCAACAGGCATCCCTCCAACACCATGAAGAAGTTGGTTAGAAATGTAGACAGCATCTTGACGTACTTCAATTCTAAGTACTAAATCAGGGTGCTTCATTTCAGCCTTCAGGTCATCAATATTATCGAATAAATAGTCACCAACTAGGTTGTTAAGTTGATTAGTATCATATTCAAACTTATGATCACTACGTTTAGTATTTACTTTAAAAGTCATTCCTGGCTTAAAAGTTTCCTTCATCAATTCCAAGGAAGTCTTTTCAATATCTTCCAAAGTCTTAGGAATCTTAATAGCAGGTGAGTAGGTTTGAATACCAAATACTTTTTTAAGGCGCTTATCTACTTCCGCAAATGGTGCGCCATTTAAAATAATGTGCATCCGGTCATGACGTGGGTGAAATTCAATTTGAGGGAAATCCTTCAAAACTCTCTCAACGTTAGTTGCCAAACGATTGATGAAGTCTTTTCTATTTTTCCCCTTAGTTGAGAGTTCCCCATAACGGACCATAACTTCTGTATATTCCATTAATTATCTCCCAAATGATTAATTTTAGCGAAATGATTATAGATCTTATCGAAGACCTTGATAAATTCATCTGCCTCCTCTAGCGTATTCGTTTCATCAAAACTCAAACGAATTGCACTAGTAGCAATCTTATCATCAATATGCATAGAAACCAAGGTACTTGCTTCATCTGCTGTCTTTGAAGCACAAGCAGAAGTAGTTGAAGTATAAATATCTTGATCTTCAAGTGTATGAACTAAAGTTTCACCGCGAATGCCTTCTAAGGCAAAACAGAGAATATGTGGTGCAAAATTGTCTTGTACTGGTGAAAAGATATCAATACCTGGTTTTTGCTTTAAGTAGTCAACAATTTTTGCCTTGATTGCAGCTTCTCTAGCAGCTTTTTCAGGTTCATCTTCAAGCAAAAGTCGAATAGCTTTAGCCATACCTGCAATTGCTGGCAAGTTTTCAGTACCTGAACGAAGGCCCTTTTCTTGTCCACCACCATCATGAAGCGGACTAAGCATCTTGCCTTCTTTTTTATAAAGAATACCAATACCACGAGGTGCATGGAACTTGTGGGCAGATAAACTAGATAAGTCTACTCTTGGAGTAAAGACTTTGTCCCAAATATTCTTGCCTAATGCTTGTACATTATCCACGTGGAATTGAATTGTTGGATAATTTTCAAGTAAGTCACTAATTTCATCAATTGGTTGAATAGTACCAATCTCGTTATTTACACCCATAATTGAAACTAGTGTTGTATCTGAATCAATTGCATTTCTTAAGTCATTAACGTTAACTCTACCTTCCTTATCTACTGGAAGTCGAGTTACGCGCCAACCCAAGTTTTCCAAAGCTGTAAAGCTATTAGCAACTGAAGCATGTTCAACACTAGAAGTAATGATATGCTTACCAAATTCACGCTTTTGAATAGCAGTTCCCTTAATTGCTGCATTATTAGATTCTGTACCACCTGAGGTAAAGAAAATTTCGTGTTGCTTTACACCCAATAATTCAGCAATCTGCTTGCGAGAAGCTTCAAGCAATTGGTGAGCACGGTCCCCCATTTTATGTAAACTGGAAGGATTGCCCCAAATATTAGTTGCCACCTTATTATAAGTATCCAATACTTGAGGATCTATCTTAGTTGTTGCACTGTTATCAAAGTAAATCACAAATATTACCCCTTTATAAAAAAACGGCCAATCACTTGACCGTTTAATGACTATTAAATTTTAGCTTAAATAATTAAATGCTTCAATTATTTATTCTTTTGTTCTGAATAATATGCATTTTCAAGACGTTGATAACTACCTGGCTCTACTTTTTCAATTGCGGTAGCGATGGTATCTAGCGCATCTTTATAGTTATATTCATTATAGAGCTGCATAGCAAGATGCTGAGCTTGTTTAATTGTATTTTTATCAGCATACTTATTAGAATACTGCATTATTATTTCAACCAGATTCGCAGAATTGATAATATCATTAGCTTCACGCTTAAGTCTTTCTACATCATCAGAAATTTGAATTAATTCATTAGCAATTTTTTCCATATTAATTCTAACTTGACTTAATTCATCACTAACATGACCAATTTCATTAACTACCAAGGTGTACATTTGCACCAGGCTATCAGGATTGCCTGGCAAGTCTCGTCTTTCAAGACGACGGTAAACTAATGAAACTTCTTGCTTAAAGTGCTTAATAGAATCATTAGCCACATTTTCTGAATCATATAAGCCATCAACATCAGTTGACATCTTAGCTTGTTCTTGATCAATTTCACGTAAGCGATTAAGCATTTGAAGCCATGAAGCTTGAATTACTGAATAAACGCCTTTACCATCTGCGATGTTTTGTGTATCAACAGTGTATTGACGATTCATGTTGTTAACTTCTTTTTCAAGCTCTTTACTCTTTTCAAGTTCACCGTGAGTTAATTCATAACTCTCATCAATGTGCTGCAATTTTTCAACTAATTTCTTTGAAGCAGCTTGTTGATGTGCGATCAAAGTCAACATCTTGTTTTCGTTCTTTTCAACAAATGGGCGAGCTTTGTATTCTTTAGCTAAAACATTATAAAGTTCATCAATTTCTCTGGAGATCTTTTTATTTAACTTAGCTAATTCATCTACCTTAGTTTCCGAGAGCAATTTATTAGCTTCGTCAATTTCACCGCGAATATCCTTAATTCTTTGCAAAACATCGATATCAGTAAGGTAGTACTTCTCTGAAACCATCTTTTTATAAGCATCAGATAATTCGCACAATTGATCTTGAAAAACAACTTCTAATTGGTGATTGCTTTCTTTAATCTTAGGTAATTGCTTTTGCAAAGCACCTAAAGCCATTCTGATCTTTGATAGTACCCGCTTTGCTTCAACATGGTCGCCTTGAGAAGAAAGATTCTTAGCTTCTTCAAAGTCGCTCTCCATTGATGCAAGCCGATCTTCAATTTGATCAATAGCAACACCATATTCAAAAGAGCTAGCCAAAATATTTTTTCTAAGTTCGCAATAAACCTTAATCAAAGCATCATATTGCATTTGATTTTCTTTATTGGATTCAAGTAGCTCTGTAAAAACAGCTTTAGTGTTGCGAGCATCTTCTAAAGTTGGCTTAATTATTTCTTGAGCCTCTTTAATCTTTTTTCTAGCCTTAAACAGCTTATAATTAGTATTTTCTTGGGCTGCTTCTTCAACTAATTGATCTACACGTGGCAATTTTTTAGTTGAAGCTTCATTATAGCTTTTGCGCCAAGTATTTAATGTAGTTAGACTTTCACCGGCCAAATCCATCTTATCTAATCGTGTAATATCTTCTTCCAGATGCATTTTTTCAATCTCATTGACTGCTGCATCAATCACTTCAATCGCACGCAATTGTGTACGGTTGATCCAAAGCATAAGCGCGATAATGACTATAATAAGGATGACAACGGCAATTATAATAATAGCTTGAATTGATGACATTGTTTATCCTCCAAAACTACTATGATTATAACAAAACATAGTCTGAAGATGTAAAAAAGCTGTCCTATTTCTTGATTTATTATTCTGAAGTATATATAATACTATGCGTGTAAAATATTTGCAGCAATAAGTGACAAGAACGTCAACATCTTGAAACGCTTTAGTGAACGAGTAACCCGCGCTGCATTGGGCGAAAATGTAAATCCAAGATGCACGAATGTTGAACTTATTCGTAATATTTTACTCCAAAAATTATCATTATAAATTTTATGGAGGATTTTTTATGTCAAGATATACAGGTCCAAGTTGGAAACGTTCAAGAAGATTAGGTATTTCTCTTTCAGGTACTGGTAAGGAATTAGCTCGTCGTAACTACGCTCCAGGTCAACACGGTCCTAACTCACGTGGTCGTTTGTCAGAATACGGTCAACAATTGCACGAAAAGCAAAAGTTACGTTGGATGTACGGCTTAAACGAACGTCAATTTAGAACTTTGTTTGCCCGCGCTGGTAAGATTCGTGAAGGTCAACACGGTGTTAACTTCATGATCTTGCTTGAACGTCGCTTGGACAACATCGTTTACCGCCTTGGTTTAGCTACTACTAGAGAACAAGCTAGACAATTAGTTAACCACGGTCACATCACTGTTGATGGCAAGCGTGTTGACATTCCTTCATACGAAGTTTCAGTTGGTCAAACAATTGGCTTGAAGGAAAAGTCAAAGAACTTGCAACAAGTTAAGGATGCCTTAGATGCAGTTACTGCACGTCCATCATTTGTTACATTCGATGACAACAAGATGGAAGGTTCTCTTGTACGTTTACCAGAACGTGACGAAATGGAACCAGAAATTGATGAATCACTCGTTGTTGAATACTACAACAAGTTACTTTAATTTTTACATTTTATTTTGTCGAAAGTCTTTCCCCATTGTGGGAAAGGCTTTTTTTGATACAATTGACTACATAGAAAGGATGAAAAGCATGACTGAAGACTTGAACAAACGGGTTGAGCAGGCTGCCCAAGGTATTACGCCCCAAACCAAACCTGATGAACGTAGACGTTATTTAGGATCTTTACGTGAACGCGTTTTAGTGCGTTTAAACAATACTGAAGTTAAAAATCCTGAATTAACTTCTTTATTTTTAAAACATATCGATGACTTCAAAGGATATACTATTTTAATTAATGGAAATATTACAGATGATGGCTTTTTAGGTGATGTTGAAGCAGATTGCAGCAAGGAAGATATTCCTTTTACTTTAGTTAATAATGAAACTGCCAAAACAGGTCCTGAGGACACTGCTGTTTTGGTAGTAGCAAAAACTGCAATTAATCATTCACGAATTGAAATTAATCAAGTTTACGCACCAGAAATGCCTAAAACAGAACTTGACGCACCAAGCAAAAAACATGAGGGTTTCTGGCATCATTTATTCCATGGTGATAAATAATGAAACCTTTAGCATACCGTATGCGACCTAAAAATTTGGATGAGGTTGTCGGTCAGCAACATTTAATCGGTCCAGGAAAAATCATTCGTCGAATGGTTGAAGCACGTCTTCTCTCCTCAATGATTCTCTATGGCCCTCCTGGCATTGGTAAAACTAGTATTGCTAGTGCTATTGCCGGTTCAACTAAATATGCCTTTAGAAAGCTTAACGCGGCTACTAACGGCAAAAAGCAATTGCAACAAGTTGCCGAAGAAGGCAAAATGAGCGGTACTGTCGTATTATTGCTTGATGAAATTCACCGTTTAGATAAAACTAAGCAAGACTTTTTATTGCCACTACTTGAATCAGGACAAGTTATTTTAATTGGTGCAACTACCGAGAATCCCTACATTTCGATCTCCCCTGCTATTCGTTCACGGTGTCAAATTTTTGAATTAAAGCCATTATCCAGTAGCGATGCATCAAGCGCAATTGATCGTGCATTAACTGATAAAGAAAATGGCTTAGGCAAATATAATGTTACTTTGACCGATGATGCACGCCAGCTTTTAATTGAAAAAGGCAACGGTGACTTAAGAGCTACTTTGAACAGCTTAGAATTAGCAGTTCTTTCTACAAAGCAAGAATTGAAAAATGAAAAGAAAGACGATTCTACTATATTAATTACCCAAAAAGAGATGGCCGACTCTATTCAGATGAAAATTCAAAACTTTGATGCATCTGGTGATGGGCATTATGATCTTGTCTCTGCTTTTCAAAAATCAATCCGTGGCTCAGATACTGATGCGGCTTTACATTACTTAGCTAGATTAATTGAATCAGGCGACTTAATTTCTATTTGCCGTCGGTTGGCTGTAATCGCCTATGAAGATATTGGCCTAGCTAATCCTGCTGCCGCTGAGCGTGCAATAACAGCTATTCAAGCTGCTCAAATGGTGGGCTTACCTGAGGCACGAATTCCACTCGCTAATGCCGTAATTGAGCTTGCATTATCACCTAAAAGTAACAGTGCTATTACCGCAATTGATAATGCACTTAGCGACATTCGCAATAAAAAGATTGGGTCGATCCCTGCCAACTTAAAAGATGCACACTATTCTGGTGCCAAAAAGTTGGGTCATGGAGTCAACTATCTCTACCCTCACGACTATCAAAATGATTGGGTAGCTCAACAATATTTGCCTGATAATTTGACTAAAGCTACTTATTTCCAACCTAAAGGTAATTCTAAAGTTGAACAACGTTACAAAGCGGTTTATCAAAACCTAAAACAAATGCAGTCTGATAACCTATCAAACAAGCATTAAAGTTAAATATTCATCTAAATTGATTTTATTGACAAACATACCCTTATCCCTTATCATAATAAGTGATCTGAGTTGATCGACAAGCTTAAATGTATAAAGTTGACCGATCAAACTATAAGACGTGGGAGTTGGCGAATAACTACCGAATCGGAATATTGCCTTGTCGCAAGATCCATATTCGCTGCGACGTCAACTCAAATTTTGAACACTGCGGGTTCAACAAGCGTCATTATGCTATGTTTAGTCAACTCGGATTTTTTTAGAATATTAAATGAGACGGTCTTAATTGACCGTCTTTTTCTGTAACTGGAGATTTTTTCATGGTAATTAAAATTGTTATGATCATTTTTATTTTTCTTTTGTTGCTTACCTCTTGGTACATGTGGCACAGAAGAAATGGTCATTTCTTAATTTTCGATGTTGGTGGCGATCCTCGCATGGCCAACATTTTAAAATGGACCTCAATTGCTTTATTAGCCGAAAGCGTCATTGGAATTATTATTTTATTTATGGGAAACAAGTACCTTAACTTGATCACGTTATTCCTTGCATCCCTAACCATCCTGACCTTTGGTTTATCAATTACTGGAAATAAAGAATAATATATTCCTAATAATAAGCAAATTTTTGGTAAAATAGATGTTAGGAAGAGGTGTTTAGAAAATGCTTTCACAATATAAAAATATTCAAGTTTCTGTAGATGGTTCAAAAGAAGCTGATTTAGCTTTCAGCAAAACCGTAGCCATCGCTAAGCGTAACAATGCAACTTTGGAAATTTTACACGTAATCGATACCCGTTCTTTCCAAAACGTTTCTAGTTTTGATTCTGCAATGGTCGAACAAGTTTCTAAAGATGCTGAAAAGAGAATGAAGGATTACCAAGCACGTGCTGTTAAGGCTGGTGTTAAGGATTCTCATTATTCAATTGAGTTCGGGTCACCTAAGACAATCATTGGTCATGAATTTCCTAAGAAACACAACATTGACTTAATTGTTGTTGGTGCAACTGGGTTAAATGCTGTTGAACGTTTGCTTATTGGTAGTGTTACTGAATACGTTACTAGAACTGCAAACTGCGATGTCTTGGTATGTCGTACCAAAGAAGTTGAAGACGCTTTAGAAAAATAAGTTTTCATAATATTGAGCCAAATCTAATGATTTGGTTCTTTTTTTCTCTACATAATTTTTACTTTTCAACTAAAATGAACATGATAGAATAGGACGTATCATGAAGAAAAAAATATTATTTTTTACTGCATTAACTGCTGTAGCATTAATAGCAGCTGGTTGCAGCCATCAAATAAAATCCAATGCAAAATCTTTTAGTTCTAAAAAGATTAAAGTCATTAAAAAGAAGAAGAAAAAACCAAGTAAAATTGACAGAATTTTTAAACATATGACTCTAGATGAAAAAATTGGTCAGCTTTATTTTGCTCATAGTACCGGTGATTATAAGCAAATGAAGAAAGACATTAATCAGTACCATTTAGGTGGAACTACCCTATTTGCTCCTGATTACACCAATAGAACTAAGTCGCAGTTTGATCAAGAAATGCAAAATTATCAAAAAGCCAGCGATCATGGACTTCTAATTGCAACTGATCAAGAAGGTGGAACTGTTTCTAGGATCGACACTAATCCTGATATTTCACAGAGAAAATATCCTAGTCCACAAGATATTTATAATGCCGACGGATTAAAAGGCATTAAAAAAGAAAATACAGAAGTAGCTCAGATTTTACGTCAAAACGGAATCAACACGAATTTTGCCCCTGTTACTGATGTAGCCAAAGATAAAAATAGTTTTATCTTTAAACGAACCTTAGGCCAGGATTACAAAACAACAGCTAAATATATTCCTGTTGCAGTAAAAAGTATTCAGGACCAAAAAGTTGCAAGCTGTCTTAAACATTTCCCTAGTTATGGCGATGCTGGTGATACTCATACTGGTTTTGCGCAAATTAATAAGCCACTATCTGAATACGAAAAAGAAGATTTATTACCTTTTAAAGCAGGAATTAAAGCTGGCGTCGACAGCATTATGATCTCACACATCGTGATCAAAGATATTGATGCTAAACTGCCCGCTTCACTTTCTCCTGCCGTCCATAAATTGCTTCGTAACAAATTAAATTATCATGGCTTAATGATCACTGATGATTTACAAATGGGTGCTATTACTCAGTACGCAAAGCAACATCATGTCAATGCTGATGTCCTAGCTTTAAAAGCTGGCAACGATATGCTTTTGGGTGGCAATTATCAAACAGGCATCCCTGCTATCAAGAGTGCAGTACGAAATGGTTCAATCAGTAAAAAGCAAATTGATAATTCTGTTAGAAAAGTCCTGCTGCTAAAAGAAAAATTAGGTATTTTAAAATAAATATCTCTTTAAATTTTGCCAATAAAAAAGGAGTCAAAAATTTGACTCCTTTTTGTTTTTATTTAATCTTTCTTAGTTTGGTCATAGATAATTTTACCGTCACCAACAGATAAGATCTTAAACTCTCCATTATCCTTCTTAAAAGTTATATGAGGATAATGTGCTACTTGAATATGAATATCATTTTCATGATCAAATTCATAATCTATTTTAGCATCACATTCATAAATTCCTTTTTCTATTGGATAAACATTATAAACGTCTGGCTCTACTTCCCAATCATTAATTTTATCTGAATCATCAAATGCATTCGACATTTTATTAAACGAAATGTAGTACTTATTATTTTTACCATCAACAAATGCACCTGAATCTGTATCTTTAAAACAGTTTTTGATTAAGTCATTAACATCATCAAGACTGGGTGCTCCCGCAAATTCAGGAACTATATTAGTCAATTTAGAATCATAATCATTTGTTTTAGCTTGAGCTTTTGCAATTAAATCATCTGAATCTTCAGAATCATCTGAGTCATCTTCTGATTTATTAATTACTGCATTTTCAATATTAGCTTCTTTTGAGACAAAAGTTTGACCTCGAGAAACATATTTAATATAAGCTGTAGTTTCGTCGTTATATTGATAATCATCTAAATCTAAAACTCCGTTTTTACTGAGCTTGCCACAATATTTATTAGCAATATAAACTTTACCGCCACTAGGCCCTAATACAGCTAAATCTGCCGTCTTAATATTGCAATTATAGACTTTATTTTCATCCCAAAGGTTAACACTAGCATCTGTCGATAATTTATGCCCTGAAGCAGTTGCTTGGACTTTTATATCATATTTACCACCAAGCATAGGACCAACTTTAGCTGTATAATCTTCACCGCTTAACTTTGCCGTTTTAACATACTTATTATTTATATAGATTTTACTATTAGAATGATTGGTTTCAATAGTAGGTGAATAGCTAACTACGTCTAGTTTATATTTTGGAAACAGTAAAAAGTATTTGCCATCTTGTACCAAACTAATCCACTTAATATTTCCACCACTTGCTAAAGTATTACGTAGCATAGTTAATCCACTGGGATTATTCTTATAATAATTAGTAATCGATTTAACTGAATTAGAATTGATTTTTACATTTGAATCTTCTGTTGTTACCAATGTAGCTAATTTGTTATTGTCGCCTTTGCGAATGGTATCAATAATTCTATTCACCTGATTAGTAGAATTATAATAATGCCGTTCATATGCACCAAGAGCAATTAATAAAACTATAACTACTCCTAAAGCTATGAAAACTTTATTATTCTTAGAAGATCTTTTTCCATTACTAGGTGTTTGAGAAGAATTTGGCACTTTAGGTGCTATTTGTTGATGTAAGTTCTCCTCCGTATTTTGCTTAGCTCTTGCATTTTTGAAACTATAACCACAGTTTGGACAAAAATCCACTTGAGGATCTACTTTTGTCCCACAATTTGGACAAAATTTTTCCATCTTTTGTTTTCCCTTTCTTAATCTAATAACTTAACCACTAAAATTATATCTTATTCTTCTCGAACAGAATACAAAACCCTCGAAATTCTATCCGAACTTTGTGGTGACCCTCGAAATTCGGACATGAATTTCGGGGGTTTTATTATGGCTAAAT
>NZ_CABUIW010000064.1 GCF_902491705.1 uncultured Lactobacillus sp.
TCCACTGCCTCCTGGTTTACCGTCTTGGCTTTACGTTTGTCTTTTGGACTTCGACTTGTATTGCAGTCTTATCCGCCATTTGGCCTGACCAGGTTTCTGTTCGTAGACTCAGAAAACTTGCTAGCCACTTCCTTCACCCTTAGCGTTACCGCTAACGGCTTGTGGTTCGCTACACTTGGCGACAACTACCCGTGATCCGTATTTCAACGGACTAGATGAAATGTCATGCCCGACACACAATAAAAAGCCAAGACCCATGCAATAAAGCATGAATCTTGGCTTTAAATTATTTAACTATTAAATTAGTTTTCTCTTGAGTATGACTTAACGTCAGCATCAATTTCGTTAATGAAGTCATCAAGACTCTTAGAAATTTCTTCATCAGTACCGTAACGACGTACGTTAACGCTACCGTTCTTCATTTCTTCATCACCTAATACCAATGTGTAAGGTACCTTTTGGGTTTGTGATTCACGAATCTTGTAACCCATCTTTTCATTTCTGTTATCAACTTCTGCTCTGAAGCCGCGCTTAGCAAGTTCTTGACGAACCTTTTCAGCGTATTCGCCGTGAGCTTCATTGTTAACTGGGATGATTTCAGCTTGGATTGGGGCAAGCCAAGTTGGGAATGCACCCTTGTAGATTTCAGTAAGGTAAGCAATGAATCTTTCCATAGTACCAACGATACCACGGTGGATCATAACTGGACGGTGTTCTTCACCATCTTGACCAACGTAAGTTAAGCCAAATCTTTCTGGAAGCATGAAGTCAAGTTGGATAGTTGACATAGTTTCGTCATTACCCAAAGCAGTCTTAGTTTGAATATCAAGCTTAGGACCGTAGAATGCTGCTTCACCTTCAGCTTCAACGTAGTCAAGGCCAAGGTCATCCATAGCACCCTTAAGCATCTTTTGACTTCTTTCCCACATTTCATCGTTTGCAAAGTACTTTTCAGTGTTCTTTGGATCACGGTATGAAAGTCTGAAGTAGTAGTCAGTAATGTCGAAGTCCTTGTATACGTCCATGATCAATTTCAAGATCTTGGCAAATTCAGTTTGAACTTGGTCAAGAGCTACGAAAGTGTGACCGTCGTTCAAAGTCATTTCACGTACACGTTGAAGACCTGACAAAGCACCTGATTTTTCGTATCTGTGCATCATACCAAGTTCAGCAACACGAAGTGGCAAGTCACGGTATGAACGAATGTGGTGCTTGTAAATTTGGATGTGTGAAGGACAGTTCATTGGACGAAGTTCAAGCATTTCGCCATCACCCATGTCCATTGGTGGGAACATGTCATCACGGTAGTGTGCCCAGTGACCTGAAGTCTTGTAAGCATCAAGGTTCATAAGTACTGGAGTGTAAACGTGTTGGTAACCGTCAGCTACTTCACGGTCGATGATGTAACGTTCAACAACACGACGAATAGTAGCACCCTTTGGCATCCAGTAAGGAAGACCAGCACCAACCTTAGGATCAACGAAGAAGAGGTCAAGGTCACGACCGATAGTACGGTGGTCGCGTTCCTTAATTTCTGCACGACGCTTCAAGTCATCCTTTAAAGCAGCTTCCTTGAAGAATGCAGTACCAAAGATTCTTTGAAGCATTGGGTTTGATGACTTACCAAGCCAGTAAGCACCAGCTACTGACAAAAGCTTGAAGTGCTTGATCTTACCAGTGTTTGGAAGTAATGCGTCAAAGCCAAAGTCTACGAAGTCGCCTAACTTGTAAGCATCAACCTTGTCAGAATCAATCTTCTTCAAAAGTTCGCTCTTGAATGGATCATCCTTGAACATTTCTTCAAGTTCTGACTTGTCCATTTCAACGTGTTCAATAGCTTGACCACTCTTAACAAGCTTTTCCATAGCCTTTTCAAGTTCTGGCAATTCAGTAACCTTGATTTGGTCCTTCTTGTCAGTATCAACATAGAAGCCACCTTCGTCAGCTACGTGTTGACCTAAATGAAGTTCTGGGTACTTCTTCTTAGCAACAGCTTCTAAAGCAAATGCAGCAGTTGCTCTTAAGATATCCAAACCTTCTTCATCTTTATCAGTAAGGATAGCAATTTCAACATCACTATCAATTTCGTAATCAAGTGGCTTAACTTGGCCATTTACCTTAGCACCAACGGCAGCCTTTCCAAGTGAAGTAGCAATTGATGAAGCTACATCTTTAACTGAAACAGCTTTATCAAATTCTTTCTTTGAGCCATCTGGCAAAGTAACTGAAAAACTCATAAAATTACCTCCAAAAAAAAATCCCAGTGCGACAATGCACTGGGACGTTAATTGCGTGGTTCCACCCAAAATTCAAGTTAGCGTTCTCTAACCTCTTATATACGGATTAATAAAGGTATCCAACCTAATAAATTTTAACTTTGGGAATAAACGATTGGGGTGAACCTCTAATGAAGGATTTCCAGAACTAGATCCTTCTCTCTGAGTCGAGATTCATCATGTCTCGTTTAATTAATTTCAATTATACGCATTAAGACTTACGATGCAAGACCTTTTTTAAAATTAATGCAAAGAATTTCTTCGATCAGGTCCGGGCACCACGATTTCTCTAGCTAAAAAGCGTACTCGTTGCATCAATCTTCTGGCCTTAACCGGATCAGTCGCATTACGCGTTTCTTCAAAGTGTGATTGAAGTGCATCCATATCCAAATTGGATGAGAAAAATGTTGGCAAAACATTATCCATTCTTGCTTGCAAAATTACGCCTAACACATCATCACGTGACCATTGACTAAGGCTTTCTGCTCCAATGTCATCTAAAATAAGCAAATCACATTCAGACAGTCTGCGAATTTCTTCTTGCAGACTAGTTCTACTGTTATTGTCAAAGTGACTAGCAAGGCCTGCAATAAAAGTTGGCACATGCAAGAAAATGACATTTTTATTCATGTTGGTAACGACATAATTAGCTAGACCTGCCAAAATATAAGTTTTACCAACACCAAAATCACCAGAAAGATACAATCCCTTTTGATGAGGATTCTTTTGATACTTTTTCAAAAAGTCATAAATCAAAGCAAGGACGCCATTTCGATCATCCGTGACATCAATTTCACTTAAACTAACATCATGCAGGCGAGCAGGTAAATCAACGAGCTGCAATCGTCTTTGCGCTGCCTTTTTACGGTCTTGTGCAATCTTAGCTCTTGTAGGTGTATAACGAACGTCAATTACTTTACCATTTAAAAATAATTGCGGAGTATACCCAGCCATTACCTTATTTGGGTGCTGTTTTTGCGAATAAAATTCATATAAATTTGGCATACTACTGCGAATCATTTTTTGATCGATCTTATCCTCATTTTGCTTTAAAAAAGCTTGGACTTCAGGATCATGCAAAGCTTGGTTTTCTAATTCTTTTTCATCGCCTAAATTGCGTTGTTTGACAATTTGCTTGATTACTTCGCCTATTGGTTCCATCTATTCACCTGCTTTCTTATTTGTTATTCAGATCTTTAAACAAGTCTTTAAGTTGTTTAGTGGAAATACCAGAATTAGTATCCACCTTTTTCTTGCTCCAATCTGTTCCTTTTTCTACGCGCTTATTTTGATAGCTTCTCCTAGGCTTTCTATTGCCAAAGCTATCACGTCTCTTCTTCACATATTGCAAAGCTTGAACTGCTGTGGCAACGCCATGTTGCAGCCAATCATTGGCTATTTTATAAGCTAAATTTGAATTTACTACAGTGTCATAAGTCAAGCAAGTGTAAGTCAAAATATTAATTAAGTCTTCTGGCAAGCCATACTGAGTATGCAGATTATTGATAATTTGCCGCTCGCCTGCACTTGTAATGCCGCCCTTTTTGGTTTTCAAATTATACAAAAATTCAGCGGGTGAACTTTCATTAGCTTCTTTGAGGAGCTTTCTGTCATCATCGTCTAAGCCTTTGATTGCAGCTAAGGCTTTCTTACGCCCTTCTTTTAGCTGCTTTTGCACATTTTCTCTAGTATTAATCCGCTTATAATTTTCCGCTAGAGTATTACTAATATCCCGCATGTTCAATTCATATGAACCGTGAAGACATGGTAAGCTTTCATCCACAAATTCTTTTTCGGATAAGCCATATGTCTGCATTAAAGAGCGAATTTGATTCTTCTTATTATCAATTTCACTTGCTGGAATTTGATAAACCTCGTATTGCTGTTTAATAAAGTCCCAATCAACTGTATCATGATCGTTCACTTTAGCTACTTCTGCTTCATGAATCTTGTTTTCTTTAGCAGCTTCAATTACATCGCTTGAAGGAGTAATCGCTTCATCCCCTGGCAAACGAAATACATCAAAGAAGTTTGCCGAAACATCGCGAGCATTTTTGATCGGCTTTTCCTTTAACTTAGCCTCTTTAGCAAATTTATGACTCAATTCATGAAAAGTTTCTTCGCCAACTTTTTCTTTAAGTAAACTCGCCAAAAGCGGTGTCGCAAAGAATTTATCGGCTCCGGGCACCTTAAGCAGCTTAAACACTAGAACATTATTGAAAACATTATCGGATAAAAATGTTTGCACCAATCCCACAGCTTCAAGCTTATGCAGTGAATCAAACATTTGCTTCAAGCTGCAATCTAATTGTTCTTGCAGCGAATATATTCCCTTAGAATCAGAAATAATGCCATATGGATCGTAGTCGCTGATTAAAGTTTGGTAAAGTGCTACGGCAACACCGCCAACTAATGGCTGATATAACTTAATTAAAATTTGTTCATCTTCAGGAAAAAGCGTAATTTGATTAGCTACATAATATAGATGCTTGGGATTAGATGTCTCAAACATTTCTAATTACCCTTTCCCTTTTTAGCCATCATGTCTTCCATAGTCTTCATGAAGCTAGACATATCTTTAAATTCACGGTAAATAGAAGCAAATCTAATGTAGGCTACATCATCTAAGTTAGCCAATTCATCCATCACATATTGACCGATCTTCTTAGATGAAATTTCACTTACGCCTTGCTTTCTTACCTTGTTTTCAACGTGATCAACTAATTGTTCGAATTGTTCACTACTGATAGGACGCTTTTGACCTGCAGCCATTACACCGTGCAAAATCTTTTTACGGCTAAATGGTTCACGCGTTCCATCATTCTTAATAACTAATAATGGCGCCGTTTCAATACGTTCAAAAGTAGTAAAACGAAAACCACAGTTTTCGCATTCTCTACGTCTTCTAATTGCCCGGTTTTCATCACTAGGACGTGAATCAATAACGCGGGAGGCATTTTGATGACAATTTGGACATTCCATAGCTATCCCTCTTCTTTGATCTTAAGTAATAATTGTTCTAGTTTGTTTTCTAGTTCTTTTATTGTACCAGTATTTTCAATCACAAAGTCAGCCAGTTGTGCTTTTTTATCAAGTGGCATCTGACTTTTAATTCTCATTTTTGCTTCTTGATCAGTTAAGCCGTTTCTTTGCATTAATCTCTTTATTTGAATAGCTTCTGGAAGCGTGATTACTAAAACGCTGTTAGCAATATTGCGATTGTTCCAGCCAGACTCAAAATAAAGCGGCACATCAAGAATAACAAGGCCTTCATTTTGATGTGTTTTGACCTTTTGTATTGTTTTATCGAAAATTAACGGGTGAGTCAACTGATTTAGTTTATTTAGCGCGGTTTTATCACTAAAAACTAATTGTCCGAGCTTTTTCCGATCGATTGTTTGATCATCATTTAAATATTCTGCTCCAAATGCATCCCTGATAGCCTGCCAAGATGCATTTTTTGGCTTCATTAAATCATGCGCTATTTTATCGCAATCGACAATTGGAATATTTTTACTTTCAAAAAATTGATCCGCGGTGCTCTTGCCTGTCGCAATCCCGCCAGTTACAGCTAAAATATATGTCATTTGTAAATCACCTGACAATGAGGGCAAAATGTTGTTCCTCTTCCAGATACTTTGATTTTTTCTAAAGTTGTGCCGCATCTAGGACATTCTTCTCCGGCATGTCCATAAACTTGAAGCATGTTTTGATAGCCACCAACTTGGCCATTAGCATCAAGATAGCTATGCACAGTCGTGCCACGCTTTTCTGTGGCTACTTCAATTGTTTCATCGATGTTTTTCCATAAATCAGCAACTTTTTCAGCTGGAATCTTATCAGCAATACTCAAGGGATGGATTTTGCTCTGCCACAAAGTCTCATCCACATAAATATTACCAAGTCCTGCTACAGTAGTTTGATCAAGCAAAGTATTTTTGATATTTTTGCGCCTTTTCTTCAAACTGCTGATGAAATATTGCTTACTAAATTCAGGCGTATTAGGCTCTGGTCCAAGTTTACCGATACCAGTAACTTGTCTTTCAGTTCCAGTTAAAACCAGCTGCATGCGGCCAAACTTGCGCACATCGTTATAGCGCAAAGCCGTACCATCGGTAAACACAAACTCTACATGATCATGCTTATCTTTAGGTGCATCTTCAGTAGTTAAATGATATTTCCCTTCCATGCGCAAATGCGAGACAATCGTCAAATTATCGCTTAAACGGATAAGCAAATATTTCGCATAACGATCAATATCAATGATTTTTTTACCAGGCAATTCTTTTAAAAATTTATCATGATCTGTAGCGACGATCTTTGGATACCATAAAACCACTTTTTCAATTGTCTTACCTTTAACTAAAGGTAGTAATGTTCTTCGAACAGTTTCAACTTCGGGCATTTCAGGCATTTTATCACCTACTTTGCATCATACCAATTGTGTCCCCAACCAGAATCTGCAATTAATGGAACATCAAGCTTTACAGCAGATTGCATTACTTCAGGAACAATCTTCTTAATTGTTTCTAGTTCTTCTTTTGGCACATCAAAAATCAATTCGTCGTGAACCTGAACGACCATCTTGGTCTTAAGGTGCAATTCATCAAGCTTCTTTTGCATATTAATCATAGCAATCTTGATGATATCAGCAGCTGAACCTTGAATTGGTGAGTTAATCGCGGTTCTTTCGGCAAAGCTTCTGACATTAAAGTTCTTTGAATGGATATCTGGCAAGTATCTGCGGCGATGCATGATTGTTTCTGCATAACCCTTTTCACGTGCTTCTTGCACTGCCTTATCCATGTAATCTCTAATTTGAGGATATTGTTCAAAGTAATTTTCAATAAATTCTTTAGCACGTTTTCTAGAAATACCTAAGTTCTTGGACAAACCATAATCGGAAATACCATAAACGATACCAAAGTTAACGGCCTTAGCATGACGACGCATAAGTGGCGTTACTTCATCTGGAGAATCCAAATGGAAGATCTTCATAGCAGTGTGTGAGTGAATGTCGTAGCCAGTCTTAAAGGCCTCTTGCATGTTTTGCTCCCCAGAAACATGAGCAAGTACTCTAAGTTCAACCTGTGAGTAGTCACAAGAGAAGATATAGCCATCTGGCTCACTTGGAACAAAGGCTTTTCTGATTTGCTTGCCTTCTTCAGTACGAGTTGGGATATTTTGCAAGTTAGGATCCACACTAGAAAGTCGTCCTGTAGCAGTTAAAGTTTGCAAGTAACGCGTATGAACGCGGCCATCTGGTTGAATTACATCAAGCAGACCCTTAACATAGGTAGATTGAATTTTTGCAATTTGACGATAATCCAAAATTTCACTAACAATTGGACTTTGCATCTTCAATTGATCCAATACTTCAACTGAAGTTGAGTAACCAGTCTTAGTCTTTTTAATAACTGGCAAGCCTAGCTTTTCAAAAAGAATATGACCCAATTGCTTAGGTGAATTTAAGTTGAATTCTTCGCCAGCTTGACTATAAATCTTGTCTTCAAGTTCCTTTAATTTAACAGCAAATTCATTTTGCAATTGAATCAAGGTGCTGGCTTCAACTTTCATCCCGTTCATTTCCATTTTGGCTAAAACGCGAGCAGTTGGAATTTCGATTGTTTCAAATAAATCATCTTGTTCATGATCCTTGAGCTTTTTGAGCAGTTCAGGTTTCAATTTTTCAATTACGCAAACCTTGGCAGCCAAGTGTTTGAAGAATTCTTCGTCTTCTGGAATTGCCTGCTTCTTACCCTTACCGTATACTTCTAAATCAGTCTTAACTGAGTAGTCATCATAAAGGTGAGCAACTTCGCCAAGGTCGTTAGAGTTATTCTCATTATTAACCAAGTATGAAGCAAGAAGCATATCATAATCGAGCCCGCTAGCAATAACGTCGAGTCGATGCAAGCCAACAGTGGTCCGCTTCAAATCAAAGACATTCTTTTTAATTGTTTTGTTTTCAAGAATTCCTTTAAGTGGCATATCCTGCAATAAAGCAATGTCTTTTGAAATGTAAACTTTATCGCCAACTTTTAAGCTGAATCCTTCAAATGGTGCTAAGTGATAATTGTCACCAAGCATTTCAAGGTAAAAACTGATTTCGTTTTCCTTTAAGTCATTTAATTCGGCAACATTATCGGTAGTTAATTCGACATATTCATAATTTTCAGTCTCATCAGCTCCGTCTGCGGCACCTTCTTGATTTAATTCAGCTAAAAACTTCTTGAAACCTAATCTTTCATAAAGATCACGCAGTTTCTCGTAGTCTGGATCTTTCTTAATTGTGTCTTCAAGCGTTACTGTAACAGGAGATTCACGATCGATAGTTGCCAATTTTTTAGCTAAAAAGGCCTTGTCCTTATCGCGAATAAGACGCTCCTTACGCTTAGACTTCTTCAAATCATCGATATGATCATAGAGGTTCTCTACAGAACCATATTTTTGAATTAAATTAGATGCGGTCTTAGGGCCGATGCCTTCAACACCAGGATAATTATCGGAATTATCACCCATTAGAGCCTTCATATCAATGAATTCGGTTGGCGTTACACCATTAACTTCCTTCATATGTTCAGGCGTATATGCTTCAGTATCTCCAACACCATTTTTGGTAATTAAAACCGTCGTCTTGTCTGAAGCAAGTTGTGTCAAGTCGCGGTCACCTGTGACGATGTCTACTGTGAAGCCAGCGTCCTCACCCATCTTAGAAAGAGTGCCGATAATATCGTCTGCTTCATAATTCTTCAATTCGTAGCTTTTAATGCCTAAATCCGTTAGCATTTCACGGATAACTGGCAATTGTTCAAGAAGTTCACTAGGTGTCTTTTGTCGTCCGCCCTTGTAGTCCTTGTACATAGCGGTTCTGAAAGTAACTTTACCTGCGTCAAAGGCAACTAAGATGTTAGTTGGCTCTACTTGCTTGACGATAGCGTCCAGCATGTTTTTAAAAGTGAAAATAGCGTTGGTGTGCAAGCCATCTGGACTGGTAAAGCGATCGAGTTGCCGATACAAAGCATAAAAGGCACGAAAGGCAACTGAGTTTCCGTCGATTAAGAGTAATTTCTTTTGTGCCACGATAAGATCTCCTCGTTAAAAATAAAAAAGCTGTCAAAATTAGTCTACTAACTATTTTAACAGTTTTTGCTATTATCTGGTTTAATTTACATATTTTAGCATGAGTTGAGAGTGTCTTGGGTGAAATGAAAGCTTAATTTTTCTGATATAGCTTAACAATTATAACATTCAATTTACTCAAAAAAACCTCACCACTCGCATTGGTAAGGTCTTTTTGTTTAAGTCAACAACCATCAAAATTAATCTAAATACAACAAATCTGGTATTTCTAAACTAGTTTTAGTCGCAATGAAATTATTTATATATTCACTTACATTCTTTTCTTGACACATATATTCAATATTAGTATTGGAAAATTCCATATCTTTTTTACTAAAGTCAAAACTCATCTTACCTTTACATAATTCTAATTGATCATTAGTTGGTTTAACTTTCTCTTTAATCTCTGAAATTTGGTTCTTTAATAAATCACATACTGTTTTTAGTTGATTTCTATCTTTAAAAATAACTATATCTTTTAATAATCGATTTCTTTGTGAATGATCCGAAGATATTGCATGCTCTTTACTTGAAAGCAAAAAATTTTCTACATAAAAATCAATAGAATCTTCACAAATATATTGAAAGGTTAGCATTTCACCCGGAAGGCCTTGATTTAAATCTGCCAACATTGGTGTTACTGTTAAAAATCTTGCACCATCTAACCAGACAACCAAAATATTTTTCAAAAGCTGACCACGATACATTAGTTTTAATACTTGCCAATCCATTCGTATTCTAGATTGAGATAAAGAATATGATTCTACTCTATTTCGTCTTTCTTTATCATCAACTAAATACATGCAATAGTCTGGATCAACATTGTATCTAAAACCAACTTGATCATTCTCAAAATATTCCCAATTATCTACATCTAAGAGTTTTACTTTATATTGATCACTAATAGATAAATCTAGACCAAATCTCTTTTTCCAAAGTTGTTCGACTTGATAATCGCTAGCTGTTCCAGTAATTGATGTCTCTGTTCCATTCATTCTACAAAAAATTTGACCAGCTCGAATAACATGTTTACATTTTTTAGGGTGACATTCTTCTTTAAGATAAACAGGAACATCGCTAGTATCTTTTATAATAAGTATATCTATTAAATGATCACCTATATTTATAGTCTTAACTACTATCTTAGGAATATCTCGATTAGCAATAGGTAAACTATTTAAATACTCAGTAAGTGTTTCTGTATTCAGCCTATTACTATCTTTTTCAATACCAACAACTTTACGATCACCATCATGGATACCAAATATCAAATAGCAATCTTGATGGTGAGCAGTATTAACAAAACTAAATATATCTTTGATCATCTCATCTTTTTGATGTTCGTTATACCACTCAACTTTAAAATCATGATATTCATCTTCATCTGTATTTATAAGTTTTCGTATTTTTTCTTCAAGCATAAAATCCTTATTCTTCTATTTCTAATGGTGGTAATTGATTAATCAAATCAACTGTTTGAACTGAAACATTGATAATACGCAAAAGCAAATTAAAAATGTACTTTAAATCTTCGCTGAAATCGTTTGGATCATCGGTAATGCCGGACTTTTTGTCAGTTTTAACTTGGTACTGATCCATGATCCATTCTATAGCTGAGCGACCATTGACAATGTATTCATAAGCTTTTTCAGGAATATCAGTAATAGTAATTGAGTCATTAAAGATGATAGTAGAACGATCAGTTTCTAGCTTGCCGTCCTTGTTGCGCTTCTTAGCAAATTTCATCTTCTTTACTCGATAATCAGGAGTGCCGCTATAGTTAACTTGCACTTTATCGTAAATAGGAACTTTTTCGTAGTTAAGATGAAGTTCCATAAGTTTTTTACCAATTTCAACGTACTTTTCTTTATCTTTGCAAACAGGAATGCGTGCAAGGTCTTTCTGAAGTGAGACCCAAAAGTTAGACACTTTTGGGTCTTTTATTATGACTAAATTTAATAAAGAACAA
>NZ_CABUIW010000065.1 GCF_902491705.1 uncultured Lactobacillus sp.
TAGGTAAATCAAACCAGTTTTCTTTTGCAATACCTCGTGGTTTATCAAGTCTAAGCTTGCCATTGACAATCTTAGCTCGATCAGTTTTAAAGCCTTGCCTTGGAGCTTTCTTTGACTTAAATCTAGGCTTGCCCCAATCAGGTTGAGCCTTATCAAAAAAGTTTTTCCAAGCCTTAGCCAAATCCTTAACGGCTAATTGGAGACAGCGAGCAGATAACTCGTATTGCCAATCTTCTTTATTAGCTACTAATTCATCACGAACTCTGTGTTCATTAGGACTTAAATTATCTTGATCACTTAAAGTATGAGCTTCATACATTGCTTGCCAAGTCTCTAAGCCTTTATTCCAGCAGTATCTGCGATAATCACATAAAGCATCAAGATGCTTTTGCATGGTTTTATTTACTTTTAGCTTAACTACCTGTGTTTTAATCATCTGTCCACCTCCTATGCAAACACAAGTTTAGCAAACAGACGTTTAAACACAAGCGAACAAAATATTAAATTTTCAATATAGAACTATTCTCCATGTTTATCTTTCTAAATAGTTCTAATTTCTACATTTTTCTATACTTATCTACATTTTGGCTAACAGTTAACTTCCTCCTTTTTCAACACAACGCCTGCATAAGGCATCAAGGTCAATACTTCATCAGTTAACTTATATTCTCCAGCTTTCAGTATTTCTACTGAATAGTCAGCTGGAAGATTAATCTTTATCTTTTTATCACTTAATGAAACAGCTACGATTGCACTTTGATCATCTAAATCTCGCTGATATACGTAACTATCTTTATCAGTTGAGATCATGTAGTAAGTGCCGTCTTGGAACAGATCTTCTTTTTTAAGCTTTAACATGTCTTCATAGAAAGTAAGCATGCTGGAATCATTATTGTATTCACTGGCAACTGTCGCATCATTTTGGCTAGTGCCATTAATCCATGGCGTTGCGTCAGTGAAGCCATGATTCTTAGTATCGTTCCATTGCATTGGACCACGAGCTGGCAGTTTATGCGTATCGCTCACCATTTCCAAGGCTTTTTCTTTACCTATAACTTTTTCCGCATCTTTAAGCCAAGGACCAACAGTTTGATCTTCAAATTGATCAACGCTGTTAAAATGCAAATTCTTAAGTCCAAGTTCTTCGCCGTAATAAATAATTGGAATTCCGCGTTGCAGATACATTAACATTGCTAAACTCTTAGCTTGAGTTTGCGTTTTAGCAACCCTAGTCGCAATTCTGGCCATATCGTGGTTGTTCCAATAAAGCGTAGGTTGAGACACACCAGCTAAAGTTTGTTGCCAGACAACCTGATTTTGCTTAAATGCGGTTAAATCAAGATCTTTAGGCTGATATTGATCTGAAAAGCGCTTATCAACATTTGAATCATCTTCAGTAAAGTAGCGGAATGTTATCACGCTATCCATTAAATGATTGCGTTTGGATGTGTAATCAACCGCTAAGTTGACGCTGGCACTTGCTGCTTCACCAAGTAGTAAGGCATCTGGATAATCTTGCTTGATTTGTTCACAGAATGGTCTCATCCATTCTTGCACTTGAGGCAAGTTAGCGAAAAATGGTTCGGCAATAATTGGCTTATCGTCACCATCAACAGTAGGATAATTTTGTTGCAAATTAGCTTTGCCAATGTGAATAAAGGCATCAAGACGCAGGCCATCAATTCCCTTATTAAGCCAAAATTCGGCAACTTTTAACATAGCGTGACGAACTTCTGGGTTCTTCCAGTTAAGGTCTGGCATGCGCTTATCAAACAAGTGGAAATAAGATTGACCAGTTCCTGCTGGATCTGGTTCCCATACGCTGCCACCAAAGAATGAACCCCAATTATTAGGGCGCTTATTGTCATGTCCAGCGAAAATATAATAGTCACGATACAGACTATCTGGATTTTTAATCGCATCTTGGAACCATGGATGTTGATCTGAAGTATGATTCAAAACAAAGTCCATGATGATGTGAATACCTGCCTTGTGTAAGTCTTTGATTAAGTTTTCCATGTCTTCCATCGTTCCCATATGAGGATCGATAGCAAAGTAGTTAGAAACGTCGTAGCCATTATCTACTTGAGGCGAAACAAAAATAGGATTCAGCCAAACGGCGTTGATCCCCAAATTCTTTAAATATGGGATACGCTTGCGAATACCGTTAAGATCGCCGATACCGTCATCGTTGCTATCTTGAAAAGACTTAGGATAAATTTGATAAATAATTGCGTGATCGTACCAATGTGCCATAATTTTTTCCTCCACGCATAGTTTAATTGATTAAAGAAACCGTTTTCAATACATTGGTGGATGTTACCGGTATCAAAAAATGAATCCCTTTAGGGGATGCATTTAATATTTCCTATTCTTTTTAACGTGTTAAACGAATTACTTCACGAGCAATCATTAATTCTTCATTAGTTGGTACAATCAAAGCCTTCACCTTTGAATCAGGCATAGAGATGAACTTTTCGCCGTCAGTTCTGTTAGCCTTGTAGTCTGGCTTCAAACCTAAATACTTCAAGTATGACATTACACCAGCACGAACACCAGAGTCATGTTCACCAACACCAGCAGTGAAGACAATACCGTCAACACCGTCCATTTCTGCAGCATACGCACCAACATAACGTACAACACGGTTAATAAAGATGCGGCGTGCAAGCTTAGCTTTCTTTTCCTTACTTTCAATCAAGTCACGCATATCAGATGAAACGCCTGAAATACCAAGTAAGCCAGATTCATGGTTAAGCATATCAACTGCTTCATCAATTGACATACCTGTTTTATGCATCAAGCGTTGTAAAGCAGATGGATCAAAGTCACCGCTACGAGTACCCATTGTTACACCAGTTAAAGGACTAAAGCCCATTGAGGTATCAAATGACTTGCCATGCTTAACTGCAGTAACTGAAGCACCTGAGCCTAAGTGACAAACAATTAATTTAACAATGTTAGGGTTTTTACCCATCATTCTAGCGGCACGGCGTGCTACATATTCAACTGAAATACCGTGGGCACCATATTTACGAATGGCATCTTCTTCATAATACTTATAAGGAATTGAATATAAATAGTGCACTGGATCAAGGCTTGTGTGATATGAAGTATCAAATACCGCTACTTGTGGCACGTTAGGAATAGTTTCCATAAAAGCCTTGATACCTGTTGCTTCAGGAATATTGTGTAAAGGTGCAAGTTCTCCTAAATCAAAAATTTGTTGGAGCTTCTTTTGGTCAATAACAGCAGAATCTTTAAAGATTTCACCACCGTTAACGACTCTGTGACCTACACCAGCAATTTCTTTTAAGTCTTTAACTACATTGAATTTTTTCAAGTCATCCATTAATAATTTAACAGCTGCAGCTTGGTTAGGAATTGCTGTGTTTTTGATATATTCTTTGCCGTTACTAAGCTTAATCTTAAATACCGCATTATCCATTCCGACACGGTCAGCCATACCTGAGGCAATTACATGTTCATCTGGAAAAGAAAATAACTTGTATTTAAAAGATGAACTGCCTGAATTAATTGCTAAAACTTTTTTCATAATATACCTCTTAAAAGTGATTCTCTATAATTTATCTCTTATCACAAGTATAGCGCTTTCAACTGGATGATAAAAAACTTTTTTGTTACCTAGTTGATCCGCGTCTAATTAATTTAGGCTTGAGCATTACTTCACCTTGAGGTGAACCTGATTGAGCGATCTTTTGCAAAAGCATTTTAGCAAGCATTTCACCCATCTCAAAAATTGGCTGCTTAATTGTAGTTAATTTAGGGTTAGAAACCTGATCCAAAAAGACACCATCAAAGCCGATTACACCAAAGTCTTCAGGGATTCGTGCATCTTGCTCTTGTAATTCACGGACCACACCGACTGCAATACGGTCACTAGCACAGATAAAACAAGTATCCTTTTTAAATTCTTTAAAGTGATCATGAACCAACTTTTGAGCTGCATGACTATGGTTAGAAACACGATAAATTTGTGGAATCAGTTGATGTTGCTGCAAAGTATTGATATAGCCAGCTTCACGAGAATATTCAAATGGTTCCTTAATATCAATCCCGATAAAAATAATATGCTTATACAAGCGATCTAAGGCATATTGCGTAGCCATTTTTTCTGCAGCTTGGTTATCACTGTCAACGAAGTCATAGCCACGGTGATTTTCACCAAACAAAACAAATGGCTTATCTAACTTATCAAACATTTCATAATTTTTATTGCGCGCACCAGTAATTAAATAGCCATCTGCACGACCCTTTTCAATTTGATTAGGATCTGTTACCAATTGCATCGCATATTGCTTAGAGTTTAAACCACGAGCAAAGCCAAACAGCAAGTTCATATAATAGGGCTCTGTCGTATCAATATCTTCCAAAGTAACAAATTTAACCACATTCGAGCGATTATTAACTAAGGCCTGAGCAATAGAGTTAGGATGATAGTTTAAGTTTTCCATCGCCTTTTCGACCATTGCCCGCAGTTCTGGCGTTACTTGTTCAGGGTGATTAATCACCCGTGATACCGTCATTTTAGAAACATTTGCTTCTTTAGCTACATCAGATAAAGTTGTCATTTTATTCCTATTCCAAATACATCTTTCTAAATCTATCTAAATCTTTTTGACTAAAACCAAGCTCTTTTTTGAAAAATGCATCAAAACTGCCCCAACCTTTACGAATTGTTTCAGTAATGCCGCGAATGGCCGGTCCTTCACCTTTAGTCAAATTCATTTTTGAAACGAGCTTTGCAATTTGATTTTCATCAGGATATTGCTTAGAGATGGCGAAGTCGTAAAGTTCATTAGTAAGTAAATAGTCTTGGGCGATCGTATCATCATCAACGCCAAGAGCAGTTAAGATTAAAGCCGACGTCATACCAGTACGGTCTTTACCGGCACTACAGTGATATACAAGGGCATCTTCTTCAGGTAATTCGATTAGTTCCGCAAAAATCTTGGCAAATTCTTCTTGGCTATGCGTATTAAGCAAAACTTGTTGATAGATCTTGCCTAAGAAGTTATCACCCATATCAGGAATATGATGGATGAATCTATATAACTTATTATCGCCCTTATTTTCTTTAGGATTTTCTGAATAAATATGAGCATCTACGTATCTAACGCCAGGCCATCTTTTATCTGGCGCGGCGTTTTGTTCATATTTTGAACGTAAATCTATATCAACAACAATGCGGCGATCAGCGAGCTTTTTTTCATCTTCTTCTGATAAAGAACTAAGTGAATCAGAACGATAAATTTTATTCCACTTTACATGTTGCCCTTTATTATTTTTATAGCCGCCAATATCTCTGAAGTTAAGTGGCCCATCTAAAGCTAAGATTCTTTCATGTTCCATCTTTAACTGCCGCCCTTTCTTGTGAATTTATTAACACCTTTATTATAGCAAAAAAAGAGCCGATTATAATCGACTCAAATTTAGCTACTTTTTCACTAATTGATGATTTTCAATTTGCCAGGATGTAAAACCATATTTCTTTATTAGGTCAAAATTAATGTGGTGTGCACTTTCAACTATTGTCTTTGGCGTATTGTACAAAATCTTTCTAATTTCATCTGAGTTTTTCTCATCAAGTGCAGCGGTAATTTCATCAAGTAAAATAATTGGCCGATCTCGCAATAACGCTCTAGCGATAACTAGCCTTTGTTTTTGCCCACCTGATAAATCTTCTTTTTCCGGATGAATTACTCGCTCTAATGGATCATTTCCTAACTCGTCAACCAATCCAACTTCGTTTAATACTTTTAGTAGCTGTTGATCTGTAAATGATTCGCCTAAGCAAAGATTATCTTTAATCGTTCCTTGGAATAGCCATGGCGTTTGTGCAATATAAACTGATTGAACTGGGTTAGGATTCTCGCCACCAATTTTTATTGTGCCATGCGTTGGCTTAAGTAGGCCAGAAATCATATTAAGCAGAGTACTTTTACCTGATCCAGATGGGCCTTGAAGTAATACCTTTTGCCCATAAGTTAAATCGAAATTCACATTTTGATAAATCGGATGATCTTTGTAAATTAAGCTGACATCGCTAAATTCAATGTCTGGTTCAGAATTATCTGTCTCAGCTTCTTCAAAAATGTCTTGCTTAGCAAGCTTAATTTTTCTAATTTCGGTGGTACTGGCAACTTGTGCCCAATACTGCATTAATCCACGGAAGTTTTGTACAACACTATTAGCTGATAAGGTTAACGAAAGCAGTGCGCTAATTGTTACACCAAATTGGTGCGTAGTAATAAAGTAAAAACCAATTGCCCATGGAGCAATAATTGCTAAAACCGTGAAAAGTAAGTTAGCATATTGAATCCACCACTGCAGGTTTTCTTGCTTTAATAAAGTATTTTCACTAGTTTCAACATCTTGGCTAACTCGTTTAAAGAACGGTTTTTGAGCTTGATATTGCAAAATATCACGCATCCCCTTGAACCAGTCACTTGCTGAGCGCATCATTTTGCTATTTTCATTACTCCATTGCTCACCTAACTGTCCCAGCTTATTTTTACCAAAAAGCATTGGGATGAGGCTTAAACATGAGAAAGCAACAAAGATGATCCCCATTAATAAGTTTACTCTCAGAACATAGATCGTTGAAATAACTGCAGCCGTCCCAGTTGACAAAATGCCAGCGATTACAGCAAAATATTGATCATCAATTTTGGTAGCATCATTACTAATATGATTAAGTCCACTAGCAGCATCTTCTTTTAAGGCGAAGCTATTAATCAACATTGTTTTCTTCAGCTTCACTCTAAGACGCTTACGAGCCATGTTAAGAAAAATATTCTGCAAAACAATGGCAGTATATGTGGCAATGAAAATAATTGTACTTTTAATCAAAAATAGGATTAATTCTGTGCCACTTTTACCAACTAAATTTGGAAATTGTCCCAAGATTATACCGTTGATAACTCCTTCAAAGCCACCAGCGATTAAAGTAATGACAATAAGGATAAGTAGCCAAAATGGCAAATTTTTAATGATCCATTTGAAGTTTACGTTCATAGTTTTCACTACTTTCGTTTATACAAAAAATAGTATTTTAAGTACCATAATAATCATATTTGTTTATTAAAAAACAAAAAACGAAAGTGTCACATTCGACACCTTCGCCATTAATTAATCTTTTCCTACATAATAGCCCATATCATTTTCAATAAAAAATTGCCTAATTTTCTCTGCTTTCTTTTTATCGTGATTATATTGAGCTATATAATATTGTTCCATAATTTTAGCAAAGCAATTCTTAGGTTCACAACTCAATTGTTTAAGTATAGACAAAGCCAAATTTACTTCTTTTCTATCTTTGTTGTCTTCACGATAGGACAGCCCTAAATAATTAACAGCAATTGCAGATACCAGCTCTTGTTGAATGCTTGAGATATTTTTCATTGAATAGTACTTATTAAAAATAGTATTAATAATAATTTTCAAATCTTCTAGATCAAAAAGCGGCATAGCTATCGCTAATAATCGTAATGAATTTTCATTCCAGTCTTTTGTTTTGAATATTTGCTTTTTAATATCTGTTCTTTCTTTATCCGTAAGCTTATTTAAACTATGTGTTAAATATGCTTTTATCACAATTGCTTGTGTTTCTAAATTTAAAATTTCACTAGTCTGCACTTCTCCTTTTAATTGCTCTTGTAATTCAGAAAGCTGGCCTAAATCTTTTTGATAATAAGCTCGATGTAACTTAGACAGATATATTTTAGAGCTATAGTCTTGATCATCTATTTTTTGATTCTTTCCAATCTGATTAAAGAATTGAGAAACATTGATATCATGTAGACGCAAAATTTCTATTAAATCAATGGCTTTTATTTCATGTTGCCCGCGTTCAACCTTAGAATAAAAAGATTTCGTTAAAACATTGCCTGCCATCTCTGTTTGAGTTAAACCCAATTCTTTCCGCTCTTTTTTCAAAGCTTCGCCAATCGTCATTATTATTCACCATGTGCAAAAACTTGTGTAGCTTTAATTGCACGCTGCCAGCCATTATATAATTTCTTTCGCTCCAAATCGCCCATCTTAGGTTCAAAGGCCTGACCAATAGTAAAGACGTGTTTCAATTCATCAATATTCTTCCAATAGCCTACAGCAAGTCCTGCCAAAAATGCGGCACCCATACTTGTTGTTTCTAACACTTTGGTCCGTTCAATCTTTTTACCTAAAATATCTGCTTGGAATTGCATCAAATAATTATTGTTGCTTGCACCGCCATCAACGCGAAGAGCTGGAATATCAATACCAGAGTCTTTCTGCATTGTATCAACTACATCCCTAGTCTGATATGCAAGTGACTGAAGCGTTGCTTTAATCATATCTTTGTCAGTAGTTCCACGTGTAACACCGAAAATTGCACCACGTGCTTCCGCATCCCAATATGGTGCGCCAAGTCCCGTAAATGCAGGCACCACATAGACTTCATTCTCAGAAGTTGATTCATAAGCAGCCTTCTCAGAATCAGGAGCGCTCTTGATCATCTTCATTGAATCACGCAGCCATTGAATCGCACTACCTGCCACAAAGATCGATCCTTCTAGAGCATATGTAATTTTACCGTTAATTGCATAGCCAATTGTTGTAAGCAAATTATTATTAGACTCAGTTGGCTTGTCTCCTGTATTCATGACGATGAAGGCACCTGTTCCATAAGTGTTTTTCACCATTCCTGGCTTTAATGCAAGTTGACCAAACAATGCGGCTTGTTGGTCACCGGCCATCCCAGCAATTGGCACTTCTCCACCAAAGAACATGTATGTAGCGGTTGTTCCATAAACTTCTGAATTTGAACGAACCTCTGGCAACATTTTTTCTGGGATATTCAACAAATCTAAGATGTCTTTATCCCACTTCAAAGTATGAATATTAAAAAGCATGGTTCTAGAAGCATTTGTGTAGTCAGTAACATGCTTTGCACCATCAGTTAATTTCCAAACAAGCCAGCTATCAATTGTTCCAAAAAGCAACTTGCCTTGTTCAGCCTTTTCTTGTGCTCCTGGAACATGATCCAAAATCCAGCGAATCTTGGTTGCACTAAAGTATGGGTCAACAATCAAACCTGTTTTTTCTCTTATTTTTTCGCCATAGCCGTCTTTTTTCAATTTTTCAGCTAAATCAGTTGTCTGCCGTGATTGCCATACAATTGCATGATAAATTGGCTTACCAGTATCCTTATCCCAGACCACTGTAGTTTCACGCTGATTAGTAATTCCAATTGCTGCAATTTGACCTGGCCAAATACCTGATTGAATAAAGGCATTAGCTATCGTAGTTTGCACTGCCATCCAGATTTCATTTGCGTCATGTTCAACCCAACCTGGTTCAGGGAAATATTGTGTAATTTCTTTTTGAGCTGAAACAACTTCTTTACCATTATGATCAAAGATAATTGCTCTGGTTGATGTGGTTCCTTCATCAATCGCTAAGATATATTTTTCTTTCATGATTATTCTCTTCCTATCAAAAGCGCTTTCTTAATTAGTTTACTGTTTTTGAAGTGTAGTTTCTAGCAGTTAAGCAATTAATCGCGCTATAATTTTGAGTAAATGATTTTAGTAAGAGAGGCCTTCAAATTATGACAGATCAAGATCAAAAAATTGCAGTCACTATTGCTGGTAATGACAGTGATGGTAGCGCAGGGATGCCTGCAGATTTACACTCATTTTACGCACGTGGCGTTTACGGAATGGGATTATTAACTGCCGCCGTTGCGGGAAACACAACGGGGATCTATGCCCAACAAGTAATGCCACTTGATTTCATCCAAAAGCAATTCGACGTTTTAGCAGAAGATTTTACCATCAATGCCGCTAAAACAGGAATGGTTGCTGACTCTAAGGTAATGAATGTTGTAGCTGATAATCTTGAAAAATACGATTTTGGTAAGATCGTAATTGACCCCGTAATTTCTACCAAGCATGGCAACACATTAATGGACGACGATTCTTACAATACTTTCATCAATCGCCTTGTTCCACTTGCCGACATCATTACGCCTAACTTTTATGAACAAAGAAAACTCACCGGTCTTGAATTAAATGACGTTGATGAGGTTAAAAAAGGTGCCAAGATGTTACAAGATATGGGTGCTAAGAATGTCTTAATGAAAGGTCGTCATGATGGTAAAGAAAAGCAAGTTACCGACATTTTATTAACTGAAGATGGCGAATTCCATACTTTCACTAAACCATACTTTAAGACTGACCGCGTAAACGGTACTGGCGACACTCTATCCGCAGTCATTGCAGCAGAACTTGCTAAAGGAACTTCTTTAATTGACAGTGTAAAAATTGCTAAGGACTTCACCTATGAAGCAATTTCTCACCCAATTAATGTTGGCTCAAAATTTGGACCAATCAATCACTTGGCAGCACAAGAAAATATTAATGATTGAAAAAAATCTTTTATCGCAAAATTTAATTACTTTAAGCTATAATAAGTACATGAATTTCTAACAAATTGTAAGGGACGATAAAATGAGTAATGATAAATTGATCAAAATTGCATATCTTTATGAAGACTTAATGAACACCTACGGTGATTCTGGAGACGTTAAAATTCTAAGATTTTTACTTAAGCGCGAAGGTTATGACACACAAGTTGATAACATCTCACTTGGTGACGAATTCGATGCTTTCGATTATGACTTCGTATTCTTCGGCGGCGGTCAAGACTTTGAACAAACTGTGGTTGCTAAAGACTTGCCACGCCACAAAGAAACGCTTGAAAAATACATCAACAGCGACAAGCCAATGCTCTGCATCTGTGGTGGCTACCAACTTATGGGTAGCTACTACAAGACTAATTCTGGTGTAACTATTCCAGGATTAGGCATTTTGCCATTGCACACTATCTTCAAGTCTGACAAGCGAATGATCGGTGATACACGTTACATGACCGAATGGGGCGAAGTTAAGGCCTTTGAAAATCACTCAGGTCAAACTTACTTCGACAATAAAGACAAGTTGCATCCCCTCGGCGATATAATCGAAGGCTACGGCAATAACCCACAAGACCACGTTGAAGGTTTGCGTTACCGCAACTTTATCGGTTCATATTCACACGGTCCACTTCTTAAAAACACTAACGTAGCTAACGCCATCGTTAACATGATTTTAGATTGGCACAAGCAGCGCCTTGAATCTGAAAAAGTAGCTGAATAACAAAACATTCTAAGCTTAATAGTGAATTGATTATCCGACGGGATAGTCGATTCACTA
>NZ_CABUIW010000066.1 GCF_902491705.1 uncultured Lactobacillus sp.
ATATGTTTAGTATACTCTTTTTTCTATGAATAAAATATTTGACTTCCTATAAGAAAGGACTTGTTGAAGGTTCACCAAATTCACCAAGCTTACAACGTACGTGACTTAACCGACGCAGATGAACAAATCTTGGAAAAGGCATTTAACACAACTCGTTCATTGATGCCCAAGATTTCAAACAAGGAAATTAAGTTTGCAGATAAAAAGTGGGACTCATTGTTCAACTTTTTGATGGCAGAACAAATTGCATTTGCTCGTGTACTTGCAAATGGCGATGAAAACTTGGGCGACTATGTTCAAGCTAAGAACCAAGCTCAACAAGCATATGCTTTGGTTGAAACTGCTATCAACAATCTTGAAAACGAAAATAAATAATATAATGACGAAAAAGTTAAATAAAGAAGAAAAGTATCTAGCAGAAAAATGCTGGATACTTTTTTTATTAAAGGTATAAATAAAATAACTACTAGAATAAAAATGGTGCTATAATACTCGCAGTTTCAGAGTAATAAGGATTTTTTAAGGAGATCTCAAGAATGAAATTAAATAAAATCACTTTATTGTCAGCAGCTGCTATCTTAGCAATTGCACCAGTTGCTTCAGCCACTACTGTCCATGCTACAACTACTGTTGGTTCAGCAGCTAAGGGATTATTTTTTGGTGGAAATGTTAACTATAATGCAGCAACGACTAACGCAGCATCTAATTCAACAACTATCAATGCAGCAAACACCAACTCTAATGAAAAAACTCCAGCTAAACCAGCTGAAAACACTTCATCAAATACTACCCCAACTAACACTAATGAAAATGCATCAGTATCAAATGTAACAAATACTAGTGCAGATAATACTTCATCAAATACTACTTCAGCTACTACTGATAATACATCTAATGATTCATCATCAGTAACTGCTGACACTAACAATGCAAGTAATGCAAACAATGCTACTAGTTCAAACGTAGCAACTACAACTACTAACAGCGCTGCAAATAATACTTCATCAGCTGCAAATACTACAGCATCAACTACTACTTCAACTAACAGTTCAAACACCAATTCATCAACTGCTAGTTCTTCAACAACTACCACTACAACCAAGAAGGCAGCTAAGAAGACTCTTAAGTTAAGAAGAAAAGCTTATGTCTACGACAAGTACGGTAGAATTGTTCGTAAGCACGGTAAGAGAGTTGTTTTGAAGAAGAACTCAACTAAGAAGTTCTACAAGAACAGCAGAAAAGTTGTTAAGATCCGTGGTAAGAGATACTACAGAATTTCAAAGAATCAATACGTATTAGTTAAGAACGTTAAAGTTGCTTAATTAAGCGATGAAATAAAGTCACTTCGGTGGCTTTATTTTTTTTGAAAAAATAATGACAAAAACAAAAATGAGTGTATAATTAGGAAAAATATATAAACCAATATTTATAAATTGGGTACTAATTGCTGTTAAATCAGTAATAATTAAACTAGACCAATTTACAATTGCTTCAATTCTGGAGGGAAAGAACATGATTAACCAAGCCAACACTTTATTTGTTTTTGTCGCTAGTGTTTTAGTTTTCTTCATGACGCCAGGTTTAGCTTTTTTCTACGGCGGCATGGTTTCAAAGAAAAATGTTGTGAACACGATGATTTCAGTATTCATGATTACAGGCATTGCCATCATTTTATTTATTGCTTTTGGTTATAATTTGGCATTTGGTAAAGATGTTGGTGGAATTTTGGGTCTTAGTAAGAGTCTTTTCCTGAACGGATTTGATCTAGAGGGACTTTATTCAAAAGATACCGGCATTACGCTTTTAACTTATTTATTGTTTCAGATGATGTTCTCGATTATTACACCAGCTTTGTTTGTTGGAGCAACAGTCGGCAGAATGAAGTTTAAGTTTTTGTTAGCGTTCGTCGTAATTTGGTCAATTTTGATTTACTACCCAATGGTACATATGGTTTGGACGCCACACGGGATTTTAGCCAAAACAGGGATGCTTGATTTTGCAGGCGGCACGGTCATTCATATTAACGCTGGAATTACGGCATTGCTTTTATCGATTTTTGTTGGGCCGCGCATTGGCTTTAAACCAGATAAAGAAGATAGACACTATAACTTGCCATGGGTTTTAATGGGAACGAGCATTTTATGGATCGGTTGGTACGGCTTCAACGTAGGTTCAGCTCTCACCGTTAGTGATATTGCGACTCAGGCATTTTTGACCACAACTGTTGCAACTGGTACTTCATTTGTAGTGTGGATGTTTTTGGACATGTTTCTTCAAGAAAAGACCAACATGATCGGCCTTTGTACAGGTGCGTTGTGCGGGTTAGTTGGAATCACGCCAGCCGCTGGGTATGTTACCGTTGCAGGAGCATTTGCGATTGGCTTCATTTGCACACTTGCTAGCTATGGATTCATTCATGTTATTAAGCCAAAACTTAAGTTAGATGATCCACTTGATGCCTTTGGCTGTCACGGCGTTTCAGGAATTATGGGTTCAATTTTGACTGGATTATTTGCAACGAAAATTGTTAACCCTCACATTGAAAATGGATTGTTCTATGGTGGCGGCTTGCATTTGATCACTGCTCAAATTGGCGGAACTTTGTTAACGATTGTCTTTGTAAGTGTTATGACGACGGTAATCGTTTTGTTGTTAAAGAAGCTGATTCCAATTAGAGTTTCGAAGGAAGAAGAATTGATGGGACTCGACTTAGCTGAGCATGGTGAGCAGGCAGATTATGGAATTAAGTTTGAAAAATAAAATGTGAAGGATTTAACAGAAAATGGGTAAGATTGGACTGTTTTTTGAGGTGAGGGATGCCCCAAGGTTGATTAATTCATTTTCTAAAAAATATTTGTTGTTAGATTAGGCAATGAAGAGCCTAGATACAAGCAGATTTCAGAAACTTTGGCATAGTCCAAAATCAGACCTTGAAACAAATAATGTGATCATTTTTGCAATTTAGTATTATAATTAATTTCGTTGTTTAAAAACTTTTATATTTTTAGGGAGATCTCCAGGATGAAATTAAACAAGATTACTTTATTATCAGCTGCTGCTATCTTAGCAATCGCACCTATGACAGCTTCAACTGTTAACGCTGCTGATGCAACTACTCCAGCAACTGCTGCTACTGATGCAAACAAGACTGCTTCAGCAACTGACAAGACTGCTACTCCAGCAGCTGACGCATCAAAGACTACTGCAGCAACCACTTCAGCTACTGCTACTAAGAGTGCAGACAACACTAACGCTGCAACTGCAACTACTCCAGCAGAAGGTAACAAGACTGCTTCAAACACTACTACTACCACTACCACTACAACTACTGACGCAGACAAGTCAGCAGACACTACTTCAACTACTGAAACTGCACCAGTAAAGAAGACTGTTAAGAAGTACTCAGTAAGATTGAACAAGAAGTCATACGTATACAACAAGCATGGTAAGGTTGTTCGTAAGCACGGTAAGAAAGTTACTTTGAAGAGACATTCAGTTAAAGCTCTTTACAAGAACAGCAGAAAAGTTGTTAAGATCCGTGGTAAGAAGTACTACAGAATCTCAAAGGGTCAATACGTATTGGTTAAGAACGCTAAGGTTAGAGTAACTAAGAAGACTGTTACTGTTAAGGCTCCAGCAGACACTACTACTAACACCAACACTAACACTGCTTCAACCACTACTACCACTACAACTACTGCAGCAGACGCAAACAAGACTAACACTTCAGCAACTACTACTGACAAGACTACTGCAACTTCAACTGATGCAAACAAGACTGCTGCAACTACTGATACTAAGAAGGATGACAAGACCACTTCATCAGCAGACGCAAACAAGACTAATGCTTCAGCTTCAGCTTCAACTTCAACTGAAAAAACTGCAGCAAACACCACTACTACAACTACAGACGCAACTAAGAAGAACTAATTAAATTTAGTTTAGCGTAGAAAAGAAGGCTATGTTTTCGAACATGCCTTCTTTTTTTGCTTTAAAAAGTAGATTTGAAATTGACTGGACTTTTTAGTATAATTCTAGTGTTGTGAAGCATGCTGAATTAGCTCAGTTGGTAGAGCATCTCCCTCGTAAAGAGAAGGTCGCCAGTTCGACTCTGGCATTCAGCACTCAGAGTACTAACAAAAAGGCCTGTAACGAAGCCCAATTGCAAAAGATTGAGTATTCGTGCAGGCTTTTTTGCATATAATAATTTCTTTTATAAAATAAATTTGACTCGAAATCACTATAGATTTATTTTATAAAACAAATTTTACTCAAATTTACTGTGAATTTATCTTATAAAAGTAATTTTACCTAAAATCGCTATAAATTTACTTTATAAAATAAATTATTGCAAAATCATAGTATAATTTATCTTATAAGATAAATTATTTGTGAGGTGGATACATGGACATCTTTGAAAGACCACAATATTTAAATCGTTTGATTGAATTTAAAGATACAGAATTCATTAAAGTTTTGACAGGAGTCAGACGTTCAGGAAAATCATTCATTCTTAAGTTGTATCAAAAATACTTACTAGAACATGAAACTAATCCTGACCAGATTATCTATCTTTCATTTGAAGACTTTGATAATGTTGAGCTGTATGATCCTAAGAAACTATATGCATTTCTGAAAGGAAAAATATTGCCTGATCAAAAAATGTATATTCTCTTAGATGAAATTCAATTTGTAAAGGATTGGCAAAAGGTTGTTAATAGTTTGCGGCTGAATCCAATGCTTGATATTACCATCACCGGTAGTAATTCCAGTTTGCTAAGTGGAGAACTAGCAACTCTTTTGGCTGGTAGATATATTGAAATTCATGTTTATCCATTGTCTTTTAAAGAAATAGTCGCATTCAGAACCAAGAATCCATCAGAAGCAGAAATCGATCGACTCTATGATGAATATATTAAGTATGGGGGATTTCCTGCTGTCGTTTTGGCAAAGAAAGAATTGAAACAAACTATTTTGTCAGGAATTTATAACACTGTAGTTCTGAATGATATTGGTTACAAAAATGGCTTACGTGACCCAGGCTTGGTTATGCTAGTAGCCAAGTATCTTGCGGACACTGTTGGGCAATTAGTCAATCCTAATAAAATAGTTAATACTTTAAAATCAGCACATTTTTCAATTTCTTATTCAGCAGTTCAACGCTATTTAACTTCTTTTGAACAAGCTTATCTCTTTTATCGTGCAAATCGCTATGACATTGGTGGTCGTAAACTTTTATCGTCACAAGGCAAATACTATATTGTTGATACAGGTCTACGTTCACAAGCATTGGGTGAAAGAATTAATGATAGAGGAAGTATTCTAGAAAATATCGTCTATATTGAACTGCTTAGACGAGGTTATCAGGTACAAATTGGAAAGTTAGAGAATAAAGAAATTGACTTTGTCGCTTCAAAATTAGACGAGCGTAAATACATTCAAGTCACTTACCAATTACCCGAAAATTCAACTAGAGAAACGGACAACTTATTGGAAATACCTAATAATTATCAAAAAATGGTAATTACTGGTCGATATGAAGAACAAAGCATGATTTCAGGAATTCCGATAATTAATATTAAAGATTGGCTTTTAGAAAAAGAATAATAAAAAGCCTACTAAACTCAAGATTTAGTGGGCTTTTTAAGTATAAGAATTTTTAACATTGCTTATTAGCGCCAAGTTTAACATTCTTATTTGCTTCAATTAATGCGGCACCATTACCGATCTCAACACCGCTGTCGAGCATCCCTTCATCCGACTTCAAGCTAAGGCTACCCGCATTATAATCCAAGACCATATTTGGTCCCATCATCGTCTTGTCATAGTCTGAAGTATAGATCTTCACGTTTTGATCATTATCAATCTTCACAGGGTAATCAGGATCAACCTTGTCTACCCAAATAATGGAGAAGTGGGCGCCAATACTACAGCTACCACCTTGGATAGAATACTTGCCACCACCATCGTCGGTGATCAAAATAAGTACTTTATCTAAAATTTCTCTTCTCTTGAGATAATCCAATGCTTGATCAGTAAATCTAATGTTAAGCATATTCTCAACTTCTTTCTTGATCCAAAATCTACATATATTATATCCAAAGCTTAGCATATAATAATTGATTTAAATCAAGAAACTCTGTTATATAACTAGTCTGCCCAAATAATGATCATTTCTTGCCATTCTGCGCTTTGACCAATGTTGCGGAACTGCAAGCTAAAGATCTTGGCATTCATATGCTTTTCTTGCCATGATTCGTAGATCTCATTAGGCATGTCCTCAGTTGATTGGTATTTGAAGGAATCAACGTGCAGTTTAGAAGCATCAATTGCATTTTCTTTGTTAAACATAATAGTCACTTCTTTTCGTCACCTTCATTATAGTTAGTTTCGTAAGTCTTGGTTCAAACAATGCCTTATAATGGAATTAGTATAAATGGCAATAAAGAACAATAAA
The DNA here is from genome assembly GCF_902491705.1 of uncultured Lactobacillus sp. Taxonomy (GTDB): domain Bacteria; phylum Bacillota; class Bacilli; order Lactobacillales; family Lactobacillaceae; genus Lactobacillus. Next base: position 6,458 of record NZ_CABUIW010000066.1, read on the forward strand.
GAATAGGAAGCGATAGAGATGCCACTTTGTCAGTTGTTTGTTGATAAAAAACAACATAAATTCATGTTAATTAAGATGCCTAATCAAGTTACTCCAGATAATTATCAAGGTTGGATAGAAGAAAAAGAAAAGGAAAATAATATTCAAACTTTTAACTTTTCACAACAAATGCTTGATCGAATTGTTTTAAACTATTTAAGTGATGATAAGCCTTATGAAGCTAAGTACGTGATGATGAAAGCAACAGATGAGAAAGAATTGTTTGTCTCTAGTCTGGAACTTGGCTTTGATGGGGATGAAAAGATGGATGTAGTCAGAAATGGTTTGTTGATCGTTTTTGATGAAAACGAGATAAAGCATTTCACCGCAGTTTTACAAGATGTGTGGAACGAGGGCGACATGCAATAGATTTATATAATAAGGAAAAAACACGTATTTAATGAAGAAATTATCAATTATTGTTCCTTGCTACAATGAACAAGAGTCATTGCCGTTGTTTTATCCGGCAGTAAAAAAGGTGGTCGAAAAAATGCCAGTCACTGTCGAATATTTATTCATCAATGACGGCTCAAGTGATGATACGCTAAAAGAATTAAAAAAGCTGCAAAAACAGGATAGTGAACATATCCACTATATTTCTTTTTCTAGAAATTTTGGCAAAGAAGCAGCACTTTATGCTGGTCTGCAAGCTGCAACTGGCGACTTGGTTGTAGTGATGGATGCTGATTTGCAGGATCCGCCACAATTTTTGCCTGAAATGTACAGCCTGATTATGAGTGGCGACTGGGACATGGTGGGCTGCCGGAGAATTGACCGCAACGGCGAAGGAAAAATCAAGTCATGGCTTAGCCACATGTTTTATAAAGTCGTTAACAAGATCTCAGATACTAAGATTGTACCAGGTGTGCGCGACTACCGTATGATGACGCGCCAAGTTGTCGATGCAGTGCTGTCAATGTCAGAATACAGTCGTTTTTCTAAAGGAATTTTTAGCTGGGTCGGCTTTAACACTAAGTATCTAAGCTACAACAACGTTCAGCGTGTGGCTGGCCAGAGCGACTGGACCATGTGGCAATTATTCAAATATGCAATGGATGGAATTTCTGACTTCTCACAAGCTCCGTTAAATATTACTTTATGGCTGGGCTTTGTTTCATTCGTTGTGTCATTTCTTGCCATTGTCTTTATCGTAGTCAGACACTGGATTTTCCCACAATATGCTATTAATGGTTGGTCATCACTAGTTTGTATCATTCTTTTGATTGGCGGGCTGCAACTATTATGCATAGGGCTGGTCGGTCAATACATTGGCCGAATATATTTACAAGTTAAACGAAGACCGATTTATATTATTAAAGAGAAAAAATAAAGAAGAACCCAAAATGACCCAAAAGATTATTAACAACACGTTGGTAAACGATCGAGCAAAAGAAAACTACATCTTTATTTCTGATATTCATGGTAATCACGAAACGCTTGATTTAATTGAACAGGCCAAAAAAGATTTTCCAATGGCACAGCTGGTTACTGGCGGCGATTATATCGATGGCCGAGATAGCGTAAAAGAAGTGCTGGATTATTTAATTGAGCAAAAAAGTGAGGGCGCTATTGTTTTACGCGGCAATCATGAGCAGATGATGCTTAATTATGCAAATGAATGTGAGCACCAAGATGGCATCTGGTTCTATAATGGTGGCCGCGATACATTGGAGCAGCTGCTTGGCAAAGTCGCTACGCCTGAAGAAGTGCGCATGAGCAAGTACTATCGCTTCTTAATGTCTTGTCCAATTATGTATGAAACGCCAGACATAATTTTTGTCCATGGCGGAGTAAGACCGGATGAAAAATACAATGATCCGGCTAGCTACACTGGATCTACTCATGGTATCAAGATCGATTATGATTTTTACCGCATTTGGGCTAGAGAAAGTTATTGGTATTCTGATACTTTAAATAAAAAGATTGCCCACAATAAAACAGGCAAAACCATCGTTGTAGGGCACACGCCAACGTGTTCACTAGAAGGCGTTTTTGATGATGGAAGATTAATGAATCGTCTTGCTCCTGATAATTGTGTTGTAAGAAAGATGCAATATCAAGGTGAGCCTGCTCGAATCTTTACTGATGGAGGATCACACTCTGATCCAATGATCTATCCGCATAATGATGGTAATGTTGTAGCGCTAGGTAAAGATGGCGAGATCGTAAAAACTTATAGATGGAAAAATGAAGAAAAATAAAGAGGACCGAAATTCGATTGAATTTCGATCCTTTTTTTATCTAACATAAATTAGGTAAATTGATTTAGAGATCTCAAAAAAATGATTAGTCTTCTACTTTTTTAGCTTCGTTCATGGCCTTCATGATTGAAGGGTTCTTTGAGTGACAATCCTTGATCATTTGTAAATCTTCTTCACTTAATGTAACAACATATTTACTCATAATTCTTTTCCTCGCTTTTATTAAAAATACACCTTAACTATAGCACTTAAGCCTAAAGCTGCAAAGATATAAAATATGCTCAAAAATTTTTCTGGAAAATACTAGTAATAAAATCGTTTTCATTGTATTATAGTGTCATAGAGGTATATACCAAAATATAAAAGAACTCGAATTTTAAATTAATACCATAGAAGGGGAATTATTATGGCTGAAAAGAATTCAAGTGGGGGCCTAAATGCGTTTGTTAACAAACACATTATGCCAGTAGCTGCAAAAATAGGTAGCTTTAAACCTTTAATTGCTGTCCGTGACGGTATCGCAATGGCAATGCCACTGATTATCGTTGGATCATTATTCATGATCATTAACGCGTTTCCTGCACCAGGATGGACAGATTGGCTAAACAAGACAGCGGTGCACGGCACGAGTATAGCCCAAATTTTAGGTAAAATTACTAACGGTTCCTTTGGTATCATGGGTCTTATTGCAGCCTTTGGTATTGCATGGAGCTATGCCAACCAACACAAGACTGATGGTGTTTCAGCTGGTATTATTTCTGCATCAGTCTTCTTTATCTTAACGTCAAGCATTATGAGCGGCGACAAGGTTCCTGTAGAAGGATTCCCTTACGCTTACTTAGGTAGTAGAGGCTTGTTTGTTGCTATTATCTTTGGTCTTATTTCCGGTTGGATTTTCCAATGGTTCATTAACCATAATATTCAAATCAAGATGCCAGCAACTGTGCCACCTGCAGTATCAAAGAGTTTCTCAGCTTTGATTCCAGGTGCCGTAATTATTGCGATTGCCGGCTGTGTTTACTGGCTCTTCACTTGGGCTGGTTGGGGCAACATTCATGATGTAATCATGAACATATTGGCTAAGCCATTAGGTGCCTTAGGTGACACTTTAGGCGGTACAATCGTTTCTATTATTCTTTTAAGTTTGTTCTGGTTCGTTGGTATTCACGGTGGTAACGTCGTTAACACTGCTATGCAACCAATCTGGTTAATGCAAACTGACGCAAACCGTGTCTTGAACCAAGCAGGTCACTTAGACTTAGCTCACGGCGGTCACATTATTACACAACCATTTATCGATAACTTCGTATATATGGGTGGTGGTGGTGCCACTATCGGTTTGGTACTTTGTATCGGTTACTTAGTATGGCGCAAGCGTGCAAGTAAGCAAAACCAAGTTTTAGCACCATTGACTATCGTGCCAGGTTTATTCAACATTAATGAACCAACCATGTTTGGTTTACCAGTTGTTATGAACTTGCTTTTAATCATTCCATTCATGATTGCACCTATCGTTAACGCAATTACTACTTACCTTGCTATGAACTTTGGTTTAGTTCCATTATGTAACGGTACTGTTATTCCTTGGACTATGCCACCAATTATTTCTGGATTCTTGGCAACAGGTAGTATTGCAGGGTCGATCTTGCAGATTATCAATATTATCTTAGATATTTTGATCTACTTGCCATTCATTAGCGCTCTTAACAAGCGTCAAATTGTGGAAGAAGAAGCAAAATAGCCTAAATAAAGGTAAAAAAATAGAAGCTCAATGTCGATTTTGAAGTGGGACCTAAAAAGTAGACATTTTAAAACATAGGATTAATAGAGGCTTGATTCCGATATTCTTTCGGAGTTAAGCCTTTTAATCTGCTCTTTATCCTTTCTTCGTTATAGTATTTGATATATTCCTCTATAGCTTGAGC
>NZ_CABUIW010000067.1 GCF_902491705.1 uncultured Lactobacillus sp.
CTATTCTCCATGTTTATCTTTCTAAATAGTTCCAGTTTCCATATTCTTCTATATTTATCTACGTTTTGGTCAACAGTTAACTTCCTCCTAACTATTTGTCATCATCAATATCTTTAACGGTTACATTTCGAGCCCGTTTTCTTGTAGTTTTTTGCGTAGTTTCACTAGTTTTAAACCAATCAAAGTAGGCTCCACTGGCTGGTACTTTATTTTTATTCCTTTTACCTGAAATCCAAAAGATCAGCCAGATAATTCCAATAGCAATTAAGGCTACTGGCAAAAGCAAAATAAATGCTTTAAACAATACAAATAATAAACTCAAAATAATTAATGCTACTAAAACAAGCGTTACAATTCCTAAAAAACTCATTTTTTCACCTATTCTGGATTTTCCTGACTAAGCAACCATTGCAAATATGAATAAATAAACGGTTGCAATTTACCATCCATTACACCATTTGCATCAGAAGTTTCATATCCTGTTCGCAAATCTTTTACAAGATTATAAGGATGGAAAACATAGGATCTAATTTGTGAACCCCAACCAATTTCTTTTTGATCGCCTTTTAAAGCTTGCTTTTGCTTACGCTTTTTCTCTTCTTCTAAGTGAAAAAGCTTGGCTCTCAATTCATTCATGGCAGTCTCACGGTTTTGCAATTGTGATCTTTGAGCCTGTGATGTAGTTACAATACCGGTAGGCAGGTGAGTAATTCTAACAGCACTAGAAGTCTTGTTAATATGCTGACCACCGGCACCGCTTGAACGATAGACATCGATTCGTAAATCTTTAGGATCGATATCAATTTTAATACTATCATCAATTTCTGGAATTACTTCAACAGAAGCAAAAGAAGTGTGTCGTCTTTTAGCAGCATCAAAAGGTGAGATTCTAACTAAACGATGGACACCATTTTCAGACTTAAGCATTCCATAAGCATTTTTGCCTACAATTCTAGCGCTTACGCTCTTTAAGCCAGCTTCTTCACCTGGTTCATAGTCATTAATCTCAAATTTAAAACCAGCACTATCGCAGTAGCGTTGATACATTCTAAGGAGCATTTGCCCCCAGTCCATTGCTTCTGTACCACCAGCACCTGGGTGAATTTCAATCAATGCATTATGACTATCATATTTACCTGATAATAGTAAATCTAGTTCATAATTATGGAATTCATCTTGCAGTGTAGTTAAATTTTCTTCTGTTTCTTTTTGCAGATCTGGATCTGGTTCTTCACGAAGCAATTCAAGCGCCGTTGTTTCATTTTCGTATCCTTTTTGCAGTTTTAAAAATGAATCACGCTTTTCTTTTAATACATTATTTTCACTAATTAATTTTTGTGCTTTTTCCTGATTGTTCCAAAAATCAGGTTGTGCCATTTTAGCTTCATTTATTTCAATGCTTTCATCAATCGCATCGAGGTCAAAGAGACCCCCTAAAGTGATTTAGACGCTTTTTAAGCTCATCTAACACACTTTGAATTTCACTAATTTCCATATTTTTCCTTTTTCTATTACAAAAAAAGGGAAGCTGTTAACTCCCCTTTTTCTTTATTAACGACTAAGATTTTGTCTAATTTCAGCCTTCATGAACAAACGAGTTACATCAAATTCAATATTTGAAATCATTTCTTCAAACATTCTGTAACCAGAATCTTGATATTCAACCAATGGGTTAAGTTGACCATAACCACGAAGACCAATTGATTGACGTAATTGATCCATTGCATCGATATGATCAGTCCAGCGGTCATCTACAACACGTAAGATAACAACTTTTTCAAATTCAAGCATTTGACTTGGATCGCCCAAAGCCTTTTCCTTATCTTCAAAGTTCTTTTCAACAATGTCGTAGAGTTTCTTCTTTAAGTCATCTACACTGATAGTCTTGAAATCAATTGAATCAGTAACTTGTTCAGAAGTTAAACTTGAAGAAATGAAATCGCGTAATGAGTCAAGACGCCAGTCTTTACGATCACCTTGCGTAAACATATCGACTTGGCTGTTGATTGTCCGGTGAATCATTGGAATTAAAACATTCTTTAATGACTTATCGGCTTCAATAACTTGCATTCTTTCGCCGTAGATGATTTCACGTTGAATACGCATAACATCATCGTATTGCAAAGTTTGCTTACGAGTATCGTAGTTGTTACCTTCTACACGCTTTTGTGCAGATTCAACTTGACGAGTAATCAAACGACTTTCAATTACCTTATCATCATCGTTATCTGACAAACGGTCCAAGAAGTCCTTAACACGGTCTCCACCGAATCGTTTCATCAAATCGTCTTCAAGTGATAAGTAGAATCTAGTGTAACCTGGGTCACCTTGACGACCAGAACGACCACGAAGCTGGTTATCAATACGACGTGATTCGTGACGTTCAGTACCAATAACAGCTAACCCGCCAAGTTCCTTAACACCAGGCCCCAATTTAATATCAGTACCACGACCAGCCATGTTAGTGGCGATAGTTACGGCACCACGTTGACCAGCGTTCATGATGATTTGAGCTTCTTTTGCGTGGTTTTTAGCGTTCAAAACGGCATGAGGAATATTTGCTTCATCAAGCAAATGACTAAGTCTTTCTGAACTTTCAATAGCTACAGTACCAACCAAAACAGGTTGTCCCTTAGCGTGGCGCTTTTTAATCTCTTCAACTACAGCATGGAATTTTGAATCCAAAGTTGGGTACAAAATATCAGGCATATCTTTTCTGGCAATTGGACGGTTAGTTGGAATTGTGATTACCTGCATGTTGTAGATTTCACGGAATTCTTCTTCTTCAGTCTTAGCAGTACCAGTCATACCTGACAACTTCTTGTACATTCTGAAGAAGTTCTGGTAAGTAATCGTAGCTTGCGTTCTTGATTCTTCTTGAATCTTAACGCCTTCCTTAGCTTCGATAGCTTGGTGCAACCCATCTGAGTAACGACGGCCTTCCATTACACGACCAGTAAATGAGTCAACGATTAAGACTTCGCCATCTTGGACAACGTAGTCAATATCCTTAAGCATAATGTAGTTGGCACGAAGAGCTTGATCAATGTGGTGAACCAACTTTTGGTTTTCAACATCGTACAAGTTCTTTAAGCCGAAGTGTTGACAAGCCTTTTCAATACCAGTTCTAGTAAGAGAAATGGTCTTAGTTGGCCAGTCGATCTTATAATCGCCGTGATCTTCATCATCGTCAGCGTCATCATCGCTCTTGTCTTCAGTCAAAGTCTTTACAAAGCGGTCAGCACGAATGTAGTCACTGTTTGCTTGTTCAGCTTCACCAGAAATAATCAAAGGAGTTCTAGCTTCATCAATCAAAATTGAGTCAACTTCGTCGATGATTGCGTAGTTCAATGGACGTTGTACCATTTGTTCCTTGTAAACAACCATGTTGTCACGCAAATAGTCAAAGCCAAGTTCTGAGTTAGTTGAATAAGTAACGTCACAGTTGTAAGCCTCACGCTTTTCATCTGGTGACATTGAGTTCAAGTTCAAACCTACAGTTAAGCCAAGCCACTTGTAAAGTTGACCCATTTCTTCTTCGTCACGACTTGAAAGGTATTCGTTAACAGTAACAACGTGTACACCTTTGCCTTCAAGTGCATTCAAATATACAGGCATGGTTGCTGTCAAAGTCTTACCTTCACCAGTCATCATTTCAGCGATGTTACCGTAGTGAAGAGCAATACCACCCAAGATTTGTACGTGGAATGGGTAAAGTCCTAAGACACGCTTAGCACCTTCACGAGCAACAGCAAAAGCTTCTGGCAAAAGATCGTCTAGGCTTTCACCCTTCTTAAGACGGTCACGAAACTCTGGCGTCTTTGCTTGTAATTGTTCATCAGATAGTTTACTCATTTCATCAGCATGAGCTTCTACCTTAGCTGCAATTTTTTCAAATTTCTTAAGTTCTCTTTTATCGTCGTTGTATAGTTTCTTTAAAATATTTACCATTAAATCGGTCCTTATATGTCGTAAAGTCTAAAAATACAGACTAATTTTAACATGATTGTCTGCAAAATGAAAATATTCTAAATAAAAAACCCCACGCTTGAACAAACGCGAGGTTTTTTATGAACGAGTTTATATCGATTATTCGTTAGTTTCAATTAAGCCGTAACGACCATCGTTTCTACGGTAAACAACGCTAGTGCCGTTAGTTTCAGCATCTTCAAATACGAAGAAGTCGTGTTCCAACATATCCATTTGCAAAATTGCTTCTTCTGGATCCATTGGCTTTAAACTTACGCGCTTGTTACGAACGATATCGAATTCACTAGGCTTCTTTTCTTCTTCTTGTGGTTGTTCCACGAAGAAATCTTGTAAACCTTTTTCACGACTCTTTCTGTTAACACGAGTCTTGTATTTTCTAATTTGACGTTCGAGTTTCTCTGAAACGAAGTCAATGCTACGATACATATCATCCGTGGTTTCTTCAGCTCTCAAAACCAAGTATGGTAATGGAATAGTAACTTCGACCTTAGCTGAGTGATCACGGTATACTCTTAAGTTTACGTGTGCAATCACATCTTGGTTAAGTTCAAAGTATTTTTCCAACTTGTTTAAACGTTTTTCAACATAGCTTCTTAAAGCGTCAGTTACTTCGATATTTTCTCCACGAACATTGTACTTTAACATATAAGATTCTCCTTTCACCGCAAAGCGGTTTTTTCTTTACACTTTTATTATACCAAAAAATGAAAGCGTTTCATAACAAATCTAGTGACAAATTGAAAAGCTTTCAATTTGCATCCCATGAAAGGCTTCTTTTAAACAATCCCGTGCATGATAAAGCGTGCGCCCCGTAGTATAAATATCATCCAAAATTAATATTTTCCCTGTTTGTACATTTTCTCTTATGTTGATAGTTTTATCAACTAAAAAGCCTTGCGGCGTTTTTAGCCTCTCTTCTTTATTTTTCTCTCCTTGTGCATGACTACCTTCTTTCTTAATTAAAATCGGTGTAAGCGGCAAAATATCGCCATAAATAGCCGAAATTGTATCAAATTGACGTCTCTCTCGGTGCTCTGGTGATGTTGGAACTGGTACATAAAAATCATATTTATTTTTTGATAAATATTCATAGCATAATTCCTGCAAAATCTCGCGCATTGCATAATCACCGCGACGTTTATAAGAGACCATCAAATCATGAAAAGTTGAATCATATCGATAAAGTGAATGGTTCACTAAAACATCCCCTTGATAAATTCTCTTCCACCTTTCACAATCGCTGCAAATAATTCCTGTATCCAACATTTTTGAACAAATAGCGCATTGCTTACCAGTCAAACGTAAAAACTGCTTTTGACAATGCTGGCAAATCTTCTTTTCACGATATTTCTTTAATGAAAAAATTTCAGCAAAATAAATAGCCGGAGTAAAAACTTGCTCACACATTAGACACTTTCTCATTTGTTCATTTCCTTAATCTGCTTAATGCTATTGCGAATATTTTTCGTATAACGGTGATAGCAATATAGCACTAACCCTTTTGGATCATCTTTTGCTCGTCCTACTCGTCCTGCAATTTGAACCAAACTAGACGTCGTATAAATTGGATCATCAGCCGCAATAATAATCACCCAGACATGCTTAAAAGTTACCCCACGCTCTAAAATAGTTGTCGTTAAAAGTAAGTCTATCTGTCGCTTGCGAAAAGCTTGAACTTTTTCTAGTCGCTTAGGATCCTGAGCATGAACACCCGCAATTTTTATTTGTTCGTCTTCCAATTTCTTTTGCAAAATCTGTTGATACACAGGAATTTCTTCAATTCTTGGCACAAACACTAGCAACGGATGTCCACTTTTAATCACTTTTTTAATCTCATTTAGTAATTTAGGATGAATCTGCTTTTTCTTATTTAAAAATGGTTTAATGAATAATTTCTCAGTTGGGACTGGCAAAAGCCCTCCGTGAAAGCGCCGATTCAATTTTAAAATTTGGATTTTCCCTTGCTTTGCCTCTTCAAGTAAATCATCAGTTGGCGTTGCACTTAAATAAACTCTGACTCCGTCTTTCTTTATGGCAGCCTTAGCTGCAAAGTGTAATTGCGAATTCCCCACATACGGAAATGAGTCCACCTCATCAATTACTAATAAATCAAATGCCTCATAAAATTTCATTAATTGGTGCGTAGTACAGATTGTTAACTGTTCAATCCCAGGCTCTTTAAATTCTCTTCCATGGTATTTGCCAATCTCAATTTCTGAAAAAGCTGCTTGGAAACGTGGAAAAAGTTCATTAACCACATCGATTCTGGGTGTAGCAATACATGCCCTTTTGCCACTGCTCATACATTCTGCAATTAATTGAAAAAGCATTTCGGTTTTACCAGCTCCCGTTACCGCATGAACCAGACTGTGCTTTTTCTGCTTAAAGTTATTAACTAATTCATCAGAAATCTTCTGCTGAAGCGGTGTCAGTTTTCCAACCCACGTCATACCACCATCCTTTTTGACAGGATAAACATATTTTTCAGTCTGCCTTACTAAAAAATCACCTTCAATAATGCGGCCAATCCCAATACAACCGCGACAATAAAATTTACCATTGGGTAATTGATACTCAACTATGGTCCCACAACGATTGCATCTCTTATTTTCAATTGCAGGAACTTTGCTACAATGCGTAAGTATGCTAGAATCCTTTTGACTAACAACCCATTGACGACCTAATAATAGAGTTGAATCTTCCATTGTTTTCACCCCTCTATTATTTATTACGCAAAAAGAGGCGATTTTTTTGTCAGAGAAAGAAAATTTTTTAACTATTAAAGAAAATGGCAGCAGTGAATTAGTCATTAAAAAAAGTAAATTTATTGCTAGCATGGCTAGAACGAATTCTACTGAAGAAGCAAACGCTTTTATCCAGGAAATCTCCAAAAAATATAGGGATGCAACACACAACACTTTCGCTTATACAATCGGCTTAAACGACGATCAAGTTAAAGAAAGCGATAATGGCGAGCCATCTGGTACAGCAGGAGTTCCAGAATTAAAAGCGTTGCAATTAATGAATTTGAAAAACGTTACTGTAGTAGTTACCAGATATTTTGGCGGCATCAAACTAGGAGCTGGCGGCTTAATTCGTGCATATTCTAATAGTGTAACTAACGCCGTAGAAAAGATAGGCGTAATTAAGCGAGTATTGCAGCAAGAATTAATTTTTAGCGTTCCATATAATCGCTTTGATGAAGTAGACCATTATCTAAAGACCAACGATATCTTCATTGCAAATACCGAATACGGCGTAGATGTAACAATTCATATTTTCTTAGATGACGATGATCAAGAAAAAACAAAAAATGATTTAACCAACTTGTTATCTGGTCAAATCAAATTTACTAATGGTCAAAAACGTTACAATGAAATTCCTGTAAAAAGCAATAATTTTCATGAGCAATAAAAAAGGCTTAGCTTAACGCTAAACCTTTTTATTTTGATCTTTCTTACTTTTAAGTTGGTCAGGCTTTTCTTCTCCCAAGTGCCAAACTTCAACAGTAGGATCAACCTTGCTCTTTTGATTAATAATTTTTTGAATTACGTGCATCAATGGATGATATTTTTCTCCAAGTAAGCCAATCGATTCCACAAAATATTCAAGTGCAATCAATAATCCAATAATCAAAAGCCAAGTTCCCCATGCTGGTGAAAGCAAGAACAACAATGAAATAAATGAGAAAACTAATGACAATGCATAAATAGTTAATACAGTCTGTCTATGAGTTAATCCCATACGCATTAATTGGTGATGCAAGTGGTGCTTGTCGGCTTCTGAAATTGGCTTTTTATTAAGCTTACGTCTAATCATCGCATAAACCGTATCGGTAATTGGTACACCCAAAATAATGATCGGAACCAAAAGTGAGATGAAAGTTACGTTCTTTAAGCCTTTCAGTGATAAAACGGCAATCATAAAACCGATATAAAGTGCACCAGTATCGCCTAAGAAAATCTTAGCTGGATGGAAATTATAAGGCAAAAAGCCCAATAAACAAGCAGCTAGCATAAAGCAGGCAATTGGCACATAAAGCTGATGCGTATGTAAAAAGAAATATCCAACAATTCCCATTGTAGTTAAAGAAATCATTGAAACCCCATCTGCTAAACCATCTAATCCATCAATCAAGTTAACAGCATTAGTTAAAGCCAAGATCCAAAAGATGGTAATTGGAAAACTCCACCAGCCTAAATTTATTTCATGCGAAATGAAAGGCAGCTTTAATACATTCATTCTGATGCCTGCCAAGAAATAAATAATCAGTGAGGCAATAAAAATACCAAACATTTTTTGTCTGGGTTTTAATTCCAAAATGTCATCAATTAACCCTGTCAATACGATTACGCTGGAAGCTAATAAAATTGAAAAAATTTCATGAGTAGGGAACTGCTCTCTCAAAAGTACAAAAGCGCCGATGTTAAAAGTAACGAAAATGCCTAGTCCCCCGATAGTTGGCATTGGTTTCTTATTAACACGACGAGCATTAGGATTATCAACGGCACCTAATACAAAGGCAAGACGTCTAATAAAAGGTGTAATGGCCGCTGAAATAATTACTAATAAGAATAATTCAACAATAATTTTAAACATATATGGCTACTTTCCTTATTTACTTGTCCTAATTATACAAGTAGACAAGCTTTTGTACAAATAACGAAAAAAGGTTTGGAAATTTTACATTCCAAACCTTTTTCTTTATTTAGCAATTGCTACAACACGTTTTTCACGGATAACGGTAATCTTAATATTTCCTGGATAATCCAGTTCTTTTTCTACTTGATTACGGATATCACGTGCCAAAATTACTGTTCGATCATCTGAAATTTCATCAGGTTCAACCATAACTCGAACTTCACGCCCTGCTTGAATAGCATAAGCTTGCTTAACGCCTTGATAGCTTTTAGCAATTTTTTCTAGTTCAGTCAAACGTCTGATATAGTTTTCCAAACTCTCGCTTCTTGCACCTGGACGAGCCGAAGAAATCGTATCTGCTGCAACTACAAGTTCAGCAATAAACGACGTCTTAGGAACATCACCGTGGTGAGCAGCAATCGCGTTAACTACAACATCGGGTTCATGATACTTTCTAGTTAATTCAACCCCAATTTCTACGTGGGAACCTTCAATATCATGATCGATGGCCTTACCAATATCGTGTAATAATCCCGCGCGAACCGCTAGTTTTTCATCTAGACCAAGTTCCGCAGCCATAGTACCTGCTAACTTACCAACTTCAATTGAGTGTGACAAAACGTTTTGTCCATATGAAGTACGGTACTTCAAGCGGCCAAGAGTCTTAACTAATTCAGGATTCATTCGATGAATTCCTAATTCCATTAAGGCACTTTCACCCGCTTCATAAATGTCATCATTAACTTCTTTTCTGGCTTTATCAACCATCTCTTCAATTCGAGCTGGGTGAATTCGGCCGTCCTTAATTAAGCGCTCCATTGCTCTTTTAGCAATTTCACGTCTAATAGGATCAAAACCACTTAATGTGACAACCTTTGGCGTATCATCGATAATTAAATCGATTCCAGTTAAAGCCTCGAATGAACGAATATTTCGACCTTCACGACCAATAATTCGTCCCTTCATTTCTTCATTTGGCAAATCAACGACAGATACAGTAGTTTCAGCCACAGTATCTGCTGCGCTACTTTGAATAGCGTCAACAATGATTTGATTGGCATAACGATCAGCTTTTGCTTTAATTTCTTCGTTGCTAGTTCTGATCATTTCAGCTCGTTCTTTAACTAATTCATCAGATAATTGATCAAGAACAATCTTTTTAGCTTGTTCTTTGTCTAATTTAGCTACTTCGTAGAGCTTTTGCCGTCTGGTTTCAACTAATTCATCAGCCTCAGTTAATTTGGCCTTTAAGTCAGCATCTTGCTGCTTTAATTGATCTTCTTTTTGCGTGAGTCCAGTTTCTCTTTCATCTAACAAAGAAGTCTTATGATCTAAGGTATCTTCACGTTGTTGTAAACGGTTCTTTTCCCGAGCTAAGTTGTCCTTTTTGACATTTAACTCATCTTCGGTTTTTTGCCTAAAATCACGGATTTGTTCTTGAGCTTCAAGAATCTTTTCTTTCTTAGTATTCTCAGCACTTTGCTTAACAGCTTCAGCTGCTTGCTTTTGTGCGTTGACTTCTGCTTCAGCAGCAGCTACCTGTGCTTTAGCATCAGCCAAAATATGGTCTGCATCATTTTGAGCATTCTGAGCTTTTTGTTCCCAAGAGTGCTTACGCATTGCATAACCAATTCCTGTACCCACCAAAAGTGAAACAATGGCAGTTGCGACGGGAATCATAATTATTGTATTCATGATTACTATCGCCTTTTTTTAGAATTATTCACACAACTTTTATGATAAAGAACCTGTGTGTCCATGTCAATCATGATAAAAAAACCTTGGAATAATGATCCGTACCGCGTCAAGTAGACAGCTAAAATATATAAAATAATTATTAGTCAG
>NZ_CABUIW010000068.1 GCF_902491705.1 uncultured Lactobacillus sp.
GCTCAAGCTATAGAGGAATATATCAAATACTATAACGAAGAAAGGATAAAGAGCAGATTAAAAGGCTTAACTCCGAAAGAATATCGGAATCAAGCCTCTATTAATCCTATGTTTTAAAATGTCTACTTTTTAGGTCCCACTTCAGGATGCAGTACACTTATCTTGCTTTTTAAATATATTCAGGTATTTTGACATTACGGCGAATACAAGAAGAAAACCATGCTTTTTCAGCTTCTTCAAGTTCACACAATCCTTCTTTGATAGAGTCACCGTAAGCAATTAAACCTGGCAATTTTGGGATAGTCACACGATAATAAGTTTCATCATCGTCTTCTACGATTTTTTGAAATTCAGTTGGATAATTAAGATTCATATAGTAATTAAGATCTTTTTTCATTAGTTATCCTCCTTGTCGTGGAAAAATACCTTTGTATTATATTGTGATGATAGCATATTTAGCATTATAAGGGAGACTATTAAATGAAGAGTGGAAAATCGCTGAAAAAGTCAGCACAGACTAAAAGAGACTCTTTAGAGTATGCAATAATTCGCGATCAATTAATTCAGAAGAAAAAATTACCAGATGATCCAATTGTAGAATCAAATGACGACTACTGGGATCAATTTAAGTAGTCGTCATATAAAATTAAAAAGTGTACTGCTTACTTTCAAAGAGGAGCAGTACACTTTTTTCACTAAAATAATATTCCAAGCATTATGCAAAGCTGAGTAAATGAATTAATGGCTTGTTCTTTCCAATTAACCTTGGCATCCCTGCCGTCTTGATGCTTAGCAAACCAGATCAAAGCAATAATGCCGATTATTCCGCCAAGAAAGAAAAGGTTAGCAGGCATTCTTGTTATGTGATTGATCATTGCATTCCAAGACCACTTATTGCGATCAATAACCATTGCAACTAGCATCAGCACAAATCCAATAGGCATTAAAAATCGCATTTGCTTATTAAGAACATTTAAATCCTTATGGCATAGCGCAATGACAAATTTCCATCCAGCCTTAAGTGCGCCGACTAGGATCACTAAAAAGATACCAAGTCGGAATAAATGACTATTAAAGCGAGTGGCTAATACAGCGAAGCCGATGCTAAAGAAAAGAACAGGTAAACAGTCCATAACTGCCATAGAAAGAGTAAATCCTTGAGGGATATTTGTCTTGTTCATTATGCCACCAACCACTTGTGTTTCTTCACTGAGTAAAGATGGATGAACGGAATCATAATTGGCGTAGTAGACTTGTATTTTTGATATTCAGGAAGTTTTCCATAATTTTTATCTTGGCGAATTTCGAGTCTACGAGCTCCGCTAAACATGACGTAGATGATGCCAACGTAACCAAGGATAATGCAGATCCATTCAGCAGCGTTTTGACAAACGTTCCAGCCAGAGATAAAAAAGCCTGTCCAAAAGATCATTTCACCAAGGTAGTTAGGGCAACGCACTAATTTGAATAAACCAGTATCGACGAAGCGTCCTGGGCTCTTTTTCTTAGCATTATTCTTCTGAAGATCGGCAGTTGTTTCTAGAATTAAACCGATGGCAGATACGATTAGTCCAATAATGCAGAAAGCATCTGTGCCTTTGTGATTCATGAGTCGAAACATCACAGGGGAAGTTTGAAGAGCGTACAGAAGGGATGCGGCAACCCAAATCCCGATTTTTGCTCCAAATGGAACTTCATTGTTTGATGTTACTTCACCTTTCATGCGTTTCTTGTAAGCTGTTTTTCTTTTGCGATAAATCAGATAGCCAGAAAGACGACAGCCATAAGCGATGAGAAGCACACATGCTAGGATTGTTCCGATGGTGAGTGAACGCGGAAAGATAAAGAGAAGACCAGCGTCGATTAAAGCGACTGCGGCACCATATCCTAGAGAAATGAACCATACATATTTGTGAAAGCCGCAAGAGCTGGCGATAAGGGCTAGCAGTAGAATTATAAAAAATGTTTTCATCTTATACCTCATATCTATATTGAAAGTAATGTCTATGGATAATTATACCTTTGATGAAAATGGCTCGTAAGGAGAATCGGTATGGAGCTGCCCAATATTTAGCTTGAAAATAATTTTAGCTATAAAATAAAAGATAGTTAAAGATAATTATTTTGTCAGAAAGGAAGCCTTGAACATGACAAAAGTAGGAATTATCGGCGCATCTGGTATGGCAGGTAGTGCAATTTATAAACTTGCTGAGAAAAACGATGATTTAAAAGTCACTGGTATCATTCGTAATGAAGCGAAGGCTAAAAAAGTGCTTGGTGATCAAGCAAATTTGCTTGTCGGTGACGTTTTAACAATGGATGAAAAATTGTTAGCCGACTTTGACGTGATCGTTGATGCTTTTGGTACAGCACCAGCCCAAGCTGCTGATCAAACTAAGCTTGCCAAAAAGTTGGTTGAGATTGCTCGCAAGAATAAACAACGTTTAATTATTATCTTGGGTGCTGGTAGTTTGCACACAGGGGATGACAATCACTTATTTGTTGAAGATATAGCTAAGTTGCCTGATTCAGATGCCTGGATTAACACCCCTCGTCAACAATTGAATGAATTGAATTACTTGAAAGAAGTTAATGATGTAGATTGGCTGGGCATTTCACCATCAATGACGTTTGAGGCCGGTCCGGCAAGTGATGGTTATATTTTGGGTAAAGATAATTTGCTTTACAATGACAAGCATGAATCTAAGACTACTTCTGGAACAATGGCTGAATTAGTTGTCAGCGAAATTGTAAAGCCGGAACATAGTAAAGAGAGAATTGCTGTGGCAAATAAGTAGGGTACTAATAATATTGATTTGAAAAGCATACTGATTTTCCGAAGAGGGGATGCAGTATGCTTTTTTTATTTAGCTAAATCAAATTGGATATAAGTAAAAACAAATATAGTAATCACGGTATTTACTATAATCGTATAGCATTATTAAATTACTGCTCTGTTTACAGATTATGATGCTAGTTATTTAAAATAATAAATATAAGAACTTAATAATACCAATGGACTGAACCCTTTAATCAAAAATAGGATACTGTGATATTTTACGCGGATAAATAAAGCATTGTTATTTAAATGAAACCGTATACGTTATATAATAGAAATATAAGGAATAAGGATTTATTTATACATGAAAGATGCATTCTTTAGGAGGCATATCATGTTCGGGAAGAGTACTAGAAATAATAAATTCGCTATTGTAACTAAACAAGTTCCACATTATGGACTTCGTAAATTTAATTTTGGAGTAACATCCGTTCTTTTAGGCACCACAATTTTTATGGGCGGCGCAATGACAACGCAAGTTAATGCTGAAACTGTTACTCCAGACCAACAACCTAAAATTGAAGTGGTATCGAAAGATGATAATTCTGCGGTAAATACGTTAGATAAAGCACAAGCCGCTAAAGGGACAAATGATGTGGATGTAAATCAAACACCTGCTAGTCAAAGTGAGCAACCTCAAGCTGAAGATGCAAAGGCTGATCCTACTGAAACAAGTGAAGCAGCTGCAAGTCAAACGCCTACTGAACAAAATGAACAAGCTAAGGCTGAAAAGCCAGAGAATGAAGAATCAAAAGATCTTAAGTCTGATTCAAATGAATTGGATAAAAAGCAAGCAACTGCTGAGCAAAAAAAGCAGGATGAAAAAGTTGCTACAGATACAAAAGCTGAAGAAGAAAAGGCTGCGTCAGATAAAAGTAAGAAATCTAGTCAAGCTAACGGACAAGAAAACTCAACGCATCATTTTGAAAAACTTAATAATTTTAAAAATCTAACTTTTAAAGTGGTAAAAGATCCTCGTGACGTTGTCTACAATGGTTATACTTTCCATATTGATGGAAAAATGTACACGGATGTAGGTAACGAAGTTACGGATACGGATTTTCTAAATGACTTGAATATGCCAACCAAAGACCTCTCTAACGAAGAATTAAAGAAGTTAGGGCTTAAGTCAAATGAATTCTTCCTCTCTGATTCTGAGGGAGCAAAAGTATTAGTGACTAAGATGACAATGGTTTTTCAAAATGAGTATGGACAACTTATTATCAGTAATGCCCCTCTTGTACATAATCCTGATGGCTCATTGAGTTACATAGGTCCAGAAGCTTTTGGTAATTTGGTAATTAAATACGACTGTGAAGCAAGTTATTATGCTGATACAGTCGTTGATATCGATCCTGCACATCCGGAATATGGTTTTACTACTGACGATTTAAATAAGACTGTTACTCGTACTATCAATGTACATAATCCTGATGGAAAAATTGCCACTGAAACGCAGAAAGTTGATTTTTCACGGGTTGGTTTGATTAGTACAAGTAATAATTTGGTATATGATGACGAAGGTCGTGTAATTGGTGTTGATCAAGTTGATACCAAGTTAGGTTACGATAACAACGGAGACGGAATTGCTGAATACACCATGGCACAAGGCGATCAAGCATGGCAAACAAGCAAGAATTCATTTGATGAGTTTACCACTCCAGCAATTGAAGGATATGCACCTAGCATTGCTGTAGTTAAGAGTGAAACTGTCACCCCAGAAACTGCTGATTCAGTAATTGACATTACTTACACAAAACTTAAGCATGATACTGGTGATCCAACAGTGGATCCAGAAAATCCTTCAGTTAAACCAGAGCAACCTGTTACTCCACCAGAAGATAAGCCTGAACAACCAGAAACCCCATCTGTAAAACCTGAAGTGCCATCAGTTCCAGACACAAATGAGACGATTCCAACTGATACTTCAACCGATGAACCAGAGCAGACAGTAGCTGGACCTGTAAAGGCTGAAAATCCAGCAGCTGTTTCAACTAAGAAAGCTCCAACTGAAAAACAAGCACCATCTGAGAATGTTGCACCAAAGCCTATCGCTGGAGTTCAACCAAACAAGAAGGCTCAAGCTACTACTGTTAAGACGGCAGTGGTTAAGGCGCAAAGTAACCAACAAGCTTCTGAAGAATTACCACAAACTGGCAGTGATCATGAAGTCGCAAGTTTGCTTTCAGTTTTAGGCATAACTTTATTAAGTGGTCTTGGACTTATTTGGTTCAGTCGTAAGAAGGAAAACTAATTATTTTAACTAGAAAATAAGAAGTGTACTATTTCAAGTAATCGAAAGTAGTACACTTTTTTAATGCAATAAAAACTAGTTCACCACTCTCTTTTTGATTAAGCACTAGATTTGCACTTACCTAAAATAAGTGATATTTTTAAAGCAAGTATTTGTTTTAGGAGGAGAATCATGAAAAAATTCGACTACATCATCATCGGTAGTGGCCCCGTTGCCATTCACTTACGCGCAAAACTTCAAAACACTTCAAAGTCAGTCTTAGTAATCGAAAAGGGCTTCTGGGGCGGTACTTGCCCTAACACTGGTTGCCAACCTAAGATCTTCATGGAAGGTACAGTTCGACCAGTTTTGGCTAGTCAATACCTAGAAGGCAAAGGAATCAAGGAAGCTGCCAAGATTGATTGGTCTTCTTTGATTAGTCGCAAAAAGAAAATCTGGGGTGCTTTTCGTAAGAACGGCCGTGCTAACACCACTACTGAGCAAGTTACTACTGCTCAAGGCAAGGGCGTAATTACTGGTCCTCACACAGTTAGAGTGGACGATCAAGAATATGAAGGCAAGAACATTATCATTGCGACTGGCCTTAGACCACGTGATCTTGATGTTCCTGGTAATGAATATGCAATTACCAACAACGAATTCTTTGAATTAGATAGCCTTCCAGATAAGGCCGTGGTTATTGGCGGTGGCTACGTTGCCTTAGAACTTGCTACAATTTTGAATGCTGCTGGAGTAGACGTGACTATCTTGCAGCACTCTGATCGTTTGCTTCGTCCATTTGACCAAGATTATGTTGAAAAGTTGAAGCAGATCATGGAAGAGCGTGGCGTTAAGTTCCACTTGAATGCACCAATTAAGGAAATCGCTAAAAATGGTGAAGGTTACACTGTTACAACCACTAATGGCGATACTTATGATACCGGCTTGGTTATTAATGCATCTGGTAGAACACCTAATGTTGACGGCATGGGACTTGAAGAAGTTGGCGTTGAATTTGATCCTCATAAGGGTGTTAAGGTTAACGAACACATGCAGACTAATATCCCAAGTATCTTTGCAGCTGGGGATGTAGCCGACAATGGTCAACCTAACTTAACCCCTGTTGCTTGGGTTGATGCATACTATATCTATGACTTCATTGAAAAGGGCATCAAAGATCCAATTAAGTACCCACCCGTAGCTACTAATGCCTTCACTTATCCAGAAATTGCCCAAGTTGGAATTCGTGAGAGTGAAATGCAAGATGGTGATTACGTTAAGACTTTAGACTTAGCCGATACTTTCATCGCAATGGGTGAAGGCGATCCTAATGCTGAGTTGAAGGTGATCTTTAACAAAGATAATGAAGTTATCGGTGCATCAGAACTCAGCATTAATGCCACTGATGATATCAACAACTTCTTGCCACTTATTGGCAGAAAGGATCCAGCTAAGTTTGTTAACGACAATTTGACATACACATTCCCAGCTTTAGCTAACAACTTGGATGAAATTTTTAGATATTTTGATTAATAATTGTGGATAAAGAAAAAGTGTACTGTTTCTCTTGATGGAGAATAGTACACTTTTTTGATAGGGGAAGTTAATTATTTGGGGCTTTATAAACCAAAGTGTCGATTGAGTATGGGGCTAATTATTTAAGGCCTTGTAAACCGATGTTGTCGTTTGAGTATAATGATGGATCCTTAACGATTTTTGAAATTAGCTTAGCAACAGCTTTACGTGAAACGCCAGCGCCGTGCATCATCTTACCCTTAGGCACAACTTCTAATTCTTCAGTGTCTTCATCGTTAAGCCATGGCATACGCAAGTAGGTGTCGTCGACTTGGCTGTCGTCAAACAATTTGGCGTCTTTCTTTAATTGAGTGTAAAGTGGACCATCGTAGCCGTGAGCTAACTTTTCTTGCTTAGTACGCATTGGTTCTTCAAGTTCATTGAAGATGCCGAATGCACCAGTGATAACGCAGCGCTTAACGCCAGCCTTTTCCATAGCATCAACGATTACTTTTGCTTCTGGATCCTTCTTAGGCATGTAAGCTAATACAACCATGTTTTGTCCTTGCATTGCCTTGTCCATTGCATCTTGGTCTAAAAAGTCACCGTCAACGAATTTAACATTTTTGTGTGAAGCAAATTTTGCTAAACGCTTTTGAGCATCATGAGCAAATAAAGTTAATTCAACGTTTTGATCGTTGATGACGTCTTCAGTTACTAATTGACCGATCTTACCAGCAGCACCTAAAATTAATAATTTCATTTTTTGTCCTCCGTATATTTTGCATATCTCATTTGATTACATGCTTATCATACAGGCGAGGAGCTTCTTTGAAAATTTACGGTTATTTACGCAGGTGAAAGTTTTAGTTACACCTAATAGAAGCTAGCGGTAATTGACCTAATTAGTTTGCGTTCATCCTTAGTGAAGTGATGATTGGTGCGGTATAGCCAACCAAATGAAAAAGTAATTTGATTCAGAAGTTTGATAGGTAGCTCTGTTAAGTTGACTTCGTTTTTATATGGTGAAAATTCTAGTTGCGTCTTACGGCCGATTAGAACCGTTTCATTGTCCATGATGTGATGAACTAAATTGATTCCTGGCGTTGTTAGGATGATATTTAAAGGACCATGTTCTTGGATGATCTTTTGGATGAATTTTTCGTTATCTTGATCATGACTGATAATGATGCTTTCTTTTTGTAAATCAGAATAGGTGACTTCTTTCTTCTGATTTAGTGGATTGCCAGCGATTGTAAATGCACCTAGATGATCTTTAAAGAGCGGGTCAAATTGCATGTCTGGATCGGATAAGGGATGCTGATCAGTAAACAATGTGAAGGCTAAGTCTAGTTGATCATGCTTGATTGACTGGTATAACTCATCTTGAACTTGAAAGGTGAGAGAAATTTTCCCATCACGGTAATTGCTAAGTTCTTCCATAATAGGTTGAATGTTGCTGACTAAGCCGATGCGAAGGACATGATCATTTTGCGTTTGAACGATTTTGTATAATTCATCAACATCACTTATGATCTTCTGGGCTTGTAATACTACTTTTTTTCCATTATCAGTGAAGATGATTTGATTGTTGCTAGTGGTCTTAATTAGCTGGCAATTAAGATCTTGTTCTAATTGACGGATCCCGTTAGTTAGAGCAGGACGTGTAATATGCAATTTTTGTGCAGCTTGTGTGGCGTTAGAAGAATTG
Source organism: uncultured Lactobacillus sp. (assembly GCF_902491705.1). Lineage (GTDB taxonomy): Bacteria > Bacillota > Bacilli > Lactobacillales > Lactobacillaceae > Lactobacillus. Next base: position 8,299 of record NZ_CABUIW010000068.1, read on the forward strand.
TAAAGTTCAAGCAAGTAGCGCAGTTGTGTGATCGTCATCAGAATCCCTCCATCTTTGAGTTAGTCTTTCCTTTTAAAGGTATGCTAACACAATCATGATGGCTGAAAAAACAGCAGCTTTACTTAAAATCTTTAATTTGCTAGACTATGAAGCAAGATAAATATTGAAAATATTCCCACCGGGGAAGCCAAGTAATGATTACTTTCATTAGGTCTTTGAAGAAAGTAATTGTTGCTTGGCATTTTTTGTTTTAGGAGGAATTTTTATGTCATGGATCTATTTAGTAATTGCAGGCATTTTTGAAGTGGTTTGGGCAACAATGATGAAGTTGAGTAATGGCTTCTCAGTGCTAGGCTATTCAATTGCCACTATTGTGGGGATGATCATTTCATTTGGTGGATTAATTTTAGCAACCAAAGACTTGTCATTGAGTATCGCATATCCTGTTTGGACGGGGATTGGTGCAGTTGGCTCCATTATTGTAGGTGTGGTGCTATTTCATGATCAGTTTTCACCGATAACATGGGTCTTTGTTATTCTGTTAGTTATTAGCATCATTGGAATTAAAGTAACGTCAGGACATTAATGGTACAAGTTTAAAATACTGTATTTTTAAATTTTATTTGCATTTATGTCAATAACGACATATAATAAATATGAAAGTTATGTCGATATAAACATAAAAGGAGACGATAAAATGGCAAATTTAAACAATATGGACAAGAAATTCAAGACTCTAGACGATTTTGTAGGTACTCACTTCATCTACACTTACGATAATGGTTGGGAATATGAATGGTACTGCAAGAATGATCATACCGTTGATTATCGTATTCACGGCGGAATGGTTGCAGGACGTTGGGTAAAGGGACAAGAAGCACATATCAACATGCTTACCGAAGGAATTTACAAAATTGCATGGACTGAACCAACTGGTACTGATGTTGCCTTAGACTTTGTTCCAAACGAACATAAGCTTAACGGAACTATCTTCTTCCCTAAGTGGGTTCAAGATCATCCTGAAATTACAGTATGTTTCCAAAATGAACATATTGATTTAATGCATGAATCTCGTGAAAAGTACGAAACTTATCCTAAGATGGTTGTTCCTGAATTTGCGACTATTACTTATATTGGGGATGCCGGTGTAGATAATGAAGAAGTTATTGCTGAAGCACCTTATAAGGGAATGACTGATGATATTCGCGCTGGTAAGTATTATAATAGCGACTATGAAAGAATTAATAAGTAGTTTGCTAATAGAATGAGGTGGCCTTTATGCCTAAAAAGAGAGTTTTACCTTATATTATTTTAGGTATTTTGAAGCAGAATCCTGTAATTTCAGGTAAAGATATTACACAACAATTTAAGAATGAAATTGGGGAATTCTGGAAGGCATCTCACAGTCAAGTTTATCCAGAACTGCAAAAAATGCTGAATGATGGCTGGATTGAAAAAAAGAAAAAAGAGAATAATGCCAAAGAATTTGATTATTCTATGACATCTGAAGGAGAAAAGGTATTAAATGATTGGTTAGATGAACCCCTTGAGCTCCCAGTCAACAATGATTCTTTTTCTCTGAAAATGTTCTTCATCCAGGACAAGAATGATCCCCGCATTTTAAAAATGATCGATGAAGAAAAAAATCTTTTAAATGGTCAACTTGAACATTTAAAAGAAAGACAAAAGTTGCTATTTTCTGATGACAAAAAAATACAAGCAAACTTTGGACACTATTTAATTTTAACTAGAGCTATTTCTAGAATTGAAGGTCAACTAGACTGGCTTAATTCAATAATTCAGTAATAAAAACCGGATCTTTGTAGTGACCCAAGAAAATTGGACACTTTATTGATATTAAGCTATTAAGGATTGA
>NZ_CABUIW010000069.1 GCF_902491705.1 uncultured Lactobacillus sp.
CGCGCCTCTCTCGAAGCGACTTTATTAATTTACCTTATTTTCTCTCCTTTGGCAAATTTATATTTCATTCGTCTTTCAGCTTATTCAAAGATTGATCGCGCTCGATTATTCTAAAAATATAGCAAAAGACTATCATTAAATATGATAGCCTTTCTTTTGTTACCCATATTACGAACAAAGTGCTTAAAAATCTTTCAAAAAAACTTTATTTTATATCAAAATTCCTTCGCAATGATCCATTTCGTGTTGAATTACTTCCGCAATAAAGTCAGAAAATTCCTGTGTCTTAGTTTTAAAGTCCATATCTTGGTAAGTAACTGTGATTGTTTTATAGCGTTTAGTCTGGCGCTCACCTGCTAGGGACAAACATCCCTCCGATGTCAGATACTCTCCACTTCTTTTTATAATTTGCGGATTAAGCATAACTAATGGTAGTGGCCCTACATAAAAAGCTATAATTCGTTTGTTTTTTCCAATCATGTTAGCAGCTAATCCTGCAGCTTTGTCTTTATTTGCCAAAAGCGTATCGCGCAAGTCTTCCGCAATTTTCAAATCTGCTTGATTTGCACTTGTAGATTTTTGACTTAAAAAGAGTTGATCATGAATAATATTTTGTGCTGTCATAAAACCATCCTGTATCACTAATGTTTTTTACTAACTATAATAGATTATTTTAGAGGTAATTTATCAATGAATAATCAAGCATATCAAAAATTATCGCCTAATCATGCATTAACTGATGAACAAAATCATTTAATTAAGCGAATTATAAATTTTTCAGCAAACCATTTACAAAATAATGACGTGCCCGCTGTTTTTACCATTTATGGTGATGCTGGTACCGGTAAAAGCGTAATTCTTTCTTCATTATTTGATCAGATTCAAAAATTAAGTCGAAATAATGTTGCTCCTTTTTCAGGTACACAAAATTACTTTTTAGTAAATCATCCAGAACTTCTCAAAGTATATAAGCAGATTGCCGGCCCATTAAAAGAGCTCTATAAAAAAGATTATATGCGACCTACTTCTTTCATTAATCAATTAGATAAAAAGAAAAAATCTGCAGATATTGTTGTGATTGATGAGGCACACCTGCTTTTATCACAACCTGATCATTACAATAACTTCTATCATAATAATCAACTTGAAGAAATTATTAAGCGTGCCAAAATTGTCATCCTTGTATTTGACGAATACCAGGTATTGCGCATGAAAAGCTTCTGGACTAAAGATCGCCTAGAACAAATTACGCATCAATATTCATATGAAGACTATACTTTGCGTCACCAATTTAGAATGATGGCTCCTGATAATTTAATTAATTGGTTTAATGCCTTTACTCAAGGAACGCTGCTCCCTTTTGATAAAAGCATGTGGCAAAATTATGACTTTCGCATTTTTACTGATGCTGAAAAGATGAGACAAGAAATCGTTAAACAAAATAATGAAACAGGTTTAGCCAGAATTCTTTCTACATCTGGTTACCCTTCTACTTTAGATGGCGGTAAACATTATATTAAAGAAGGCAACTTCAAAATGCCATGGGATCAGTACAATTACACTTCAACGCCATGGGCTGAAATTCCTAAGACCATTAATGAAGTAGGTTCTATTTATACTTGCCAAGGATTTGATTTAAATTATGCTGGCATCATTATTGGCCCACCAATTAGCCTAGTGCCACATACTAATAAATTGCAGGTTAATCTCGACAAAATTACTGATATAGAAATGTTCAAAAAACGCAGCGATTTAACAGATTCCAAAGCCAAGCTAAAATATGAACAAAGAATGGTAATGAATTCATTAAATGTACTTTTTAAGCGTGGTATTAAGGGAACTTACCTATATGCACACGATCCTTATTTACGCGAAAAATTGAATAAATTATTTATCCAAGCTAATAATTAAATTGGTCCGTTTATACTTTCTTAATAATTTTGAACTTGTATAGACCAAGTATCGCGCTAAAATGTAGGTTAGACATATTTAAGGGAGGCCCTCAAAATTTTAAAAAAAGCAATTATTGGTATAGCCGCAATTACTTTATTTGGCATTGCAACACCTGCAATTAGTACTAAAGAATCAACTCCAGTTCAGGCGAGCACATATTCCAAAACAGAAATGCGCAGCTTTGTGCGCAATGTCTTAGCACAAAATAATAGTCGCGGCACCACTGTAGTTATAAAAAATGGCCGTCCGCAACAAATCAGTTACGGTTGGGCTTGGTACGGTAAAAAGATTGGTAACGAAAACGAACAAGTAGTTTATCCAACTGGTTCTTTACAAAAAGTTGTTACTGCGGCCATGATCATTCAATTAATGAATGAAAAGTGGCACACAAGCGAAAAGTTCACACAAAACACAAAAATATCACGCTGGTACCCTAACCTTAAAAACGCTGATAACATTACGTTAGGTGAATTAATGACTCATACTTCAGGTATTAATGCCGCAAACACCGAGACTGATCGCGGCAACGATAATACAGAAGATGAAGCTATTAACTGGACAGTAAGTAATGCCAACTCTACTGAGCCTGGTACTCCCGGAAACTATTTCTACAACAATACCAATTACATCTTGCTTGCCGGTATTATTAAAAAAGTGAGTGGTCAATCTTATGAATCCAACTTCAATAGTAGAATCGTTAATAAACTAGGTTTAACAAATACTTTCCTATATCAAAACATCCCTAGTTGGAAGAGCGATCCTATTTCTTACAGTTGGGAAAACGGCAATAACTACCAAGATCCTGAATATGTAAAAAGATCCTTGGCATCCCAGCTTCCTGGTGCAGGTAACATGTTTACTACTCCAATGGATTATTACAAGATTCAACTCGGTTTGACCGATGGTGCTATTTTGAGCAAATCAGATTTCCACTATCTTACAAATTTAAGCAGCAAATATACCGACTATTCTGGTGGTCTATATATCGACAATGATGGTACTGTTAAATCTGCTTATGGTAATTTAACCGGTACTCACTTTGGCATGTGGTTCCAAATGACTACTGATAATCGCAATGGTTTGATTATGTTTTTGAACCAAACTTCAGGTGATGAAAATGCACAAAAACAAATGGCTATGCAAATTTTGAATCACATTAGACCTAACACCTTTACAACTAATTAATGATTAACAAAAAACAGCTTTCTTCTAGAAAGCTGTTTTTATTATGCAAATAAGTAAGTATACATTTCACTAGTCAGTGGCTTTTCAAAAATTAAGTTCATCCCTACCGCTGGCTTTTTCTTAGCACCAATCAATTCTTCTTTGACTGAATCTGGATCAATCTTAGCTTCACCCAAATAAAAGAACTGCTTACCTTCCGCGTCGCTTCTTTTAACAAACAGGTGAATATGCATCCCCTTAGTGTGAAGCAGCCGCTGTACTTCTTCTGAATCTAAGTGACGCGGCACTCTTGTATACCAGCGCAAACTCCGTCCATCTTCTAAAGTATTATCGTAAACAGCATTGCGCTTTTGCTCATCGCCTTTTTCATAAGTGATAAAAATCGGCGTATCATGTTTACCCACGCGATATCCATACATTGGGGCAGAGACATCTTTAGGCCAGTTTAACAAGCGGCACGCATCTTTTCGATCATATTGCTGATATAGTGTGAATTGATGCATATTGTCGTATGGCTTATTTAGCTTAATGCCCGTTGTAATTACATCTTTGACTAATCGTTTAAACCACTCATTTTCTTTAAGGGCAACAATGATTTTTTCATTGAATTCATAATCTAGTAAATTTTCATGCTCAATTATTGGTAAATCACCATATTGGACTTTTTTAGTAGTTTTGCCTTGCTTAACATCAAAAAATGACAAAGACAGAATATCTTCAACTGATTTCAAAACTGCATCATCTACATAGCCTTGCTGTTTAAGCAAATCTACGTAATCCTCTTGTCTAACTTTTCCATTTTTTAAGAGTAGGTCTAACAAAAACAACTCATGAATTCTCTTGCCGTTCAGTAATTCCTTAGTGAAAAAGGTCAGTACTTCATTTTCATATTTGCTTAACTCGATCTTTTCACCCATCTTTTGCAAGAAAGTCATGTAATTATCTAAGCCATGGTTGTTGGCAAACACCATTGGTGAAACTGAGCCATATTCGTAAAAGTTGTTCAAAAGCGGAATACGACCAATTTTATTCTTTAATTCTTGATAGCTCTGGCGTAATTCTCGCAATCCATCAAGTTTCACTTGATCTAGTGAAGTCAAAATCTTTTCTGAGGCAACCTTACTGAAATTAATCGTCGAAACATCGATTAATCTCGGTAAACGCGTTTCTCTTTTAGCCTTATCCTTATCGCGAGAAGTATCTTGATTCAGAGCAATTGGGATCAAATAGTTGTTTTTGTAATTACCAATAAAATCAATCACTGTCACAAAATCTTTGCCAGGGTATTTTCTTAGGCCTCTACCTAACTGCTGAGTAAATACAATACTTGACTGCGTATTGCGCAACATGATTATTTGGTTTAGCGACGGAATATCGACTCCTTCGTTAAATAAATCAACGGCAACGATATATTCAATTTCCCCATTAATCAGCTCAGAAATAACTTGACTGCGGCGTCTTTCGCTATCTTCATTAGTCAAAGCTACTGCTGGATGACCTTTTTCAGAAAATAATTGAGCTAACTCTTTTGCTTCATCCTGCCTGCTGCAAAATACCAATCCTTTGGCGCGACTTCCGCAATAGCCATAATATTCAATTTCTTTTAATGCGTAGTCTACCCGCTTTTCAGAAACTAAATACCGCAACTTGGTGTTTTCATCAATTGCTTGGTTATCCACTTCATAGTCTTGCACGCCAACATAATGAAATGGTGCCAGCATCTTTTCTTCTAGTGCATCCCGCAAGCGAATCTCATAGGCTAAATTGTAGTCAAAAATCTGATATACATTTTGCTCATCCATTCGCTCAGGTGTAGCTGTCATTCCTAGTAAAAATTGTGGCTTAAAATGCTCTAATATTTTTTGATAACTAGGTGCTGCTGCTCTGTGGGCTTCATCAATCAAAATATAGTCAAATTCATCTTTAGCAAAACTTGCTAAAACATCAGGCTGACTCAAAGTCTGTACAGTCGCAAAAAGATATTTTTTATTCATATCATGATGATTGCCACTCAAGAGGCCATAGTCTGTTCTTTTTCCACCAATCACTTTATAAAAACTTTCAAGCGACTTCTTTGCGATCTGTTGGCGGTGCACAATATATAAAAATCTTTTAGGCTTAAAATCTTTAACAGCAAAAGCACCTAAATACGTTTTACCTGTCCCTGTAGCTGAAACTACCAATCCACGTTTTTCACCGCTATCTACTAATGCATTCAAATTCTTTAATGCGGCTTGTTGCATCTGGTTGGGCTTAATTTGTGTTTGAGCTTTATGAGTAAAATTAACCTTTGGTTTAACCCAATTTGCCTTATATTCTGCTAACCATTGATCAGTCAAAATAAAACTATTTTGCTTAAGTACCTCAATCTTTTGGGCAAACTGCTTAGTCAAATTAGCTTGTTTATTTGAACTAACCTTTAGTGCCCATTCATAGTTGCTAAGCAAAGCTGCTCTAGTAAAATTGGCGCTGCCTACGAGACAAGTTTGATAATTTTCATGTTCAAATAAATAGCCTTTAGCATGAAAGCCATTTTGCTGCGCAATTCTAACTTCTAGATTTGGTATTTTCTGCAATTCTTCAAAAACACGTGGATTGTTAAAGTTAAGATAATCCCCTGTAATAATCGTCCCAGAAATACCTTGATCTGCTAAGTCAGCAAGCACTACTTTAAGTGGAACCAACATATCTTGCGTAATAAAAGCAACTGCCCAAGTAAAGCTTTTGCAGCTATATAGCTCTTCGCGCAAAGTAAACCAGATTTTTTCTTGAGTATTATTGCTAATGATTCTTGGTCCCAGCATTTCGCTGCCAGGATATTTTTCATCTTCAAAGCCATTTAGAATTGCATCTTGCATAACTGTCATGTTTTCCACCTCATTTTCTGATTCTACTAAAAAAGCACTCGCTTTTTAAAACGAATGCTCTAGGTTTTATTCATTTTGCCATTTTTCATGCCAGTGATATAAAATCAGCGGCAAAATTGATACAATCGCACACATTCCTACCAAGGTCCAAACATAGATATGAGCTAAATTGCTTGGAGTACCTTGAGCTGGTACGAATGTCACAAAGAATGCGACTACAGTAATAATAAATGCCAAAACAGCAATTGCAATACTGATGTTAGGATTCTTACTCATGTAGTACATACGGTGGTAGTCTTCATGCTTTCTCTTTAAAACAATGTAAGCTGTCAACATGATCATATAAACCATCAAGTACTGTGCAGTTGTAGCAGCTAAAGATACGTTAAACGCAAAGTCCGCATTTGCACCACTGGTAAATGTGATCAAAAGTGCAGAAATAGTAACTATGCTTGATTGCAAAATCATGATTCTAATTGGCACACCATGCTTAGTAGTTTTCGCAAAGAATTTAGGCATGTAGCCTTCCTTTGCGGCTTCGTACATCCCTTGGTTAGGACCGGCAATCCAGTTACCAAGTTCACCAATAATTCCGCAAGCAAGCATCACACCAACAATCTTTTGCAATAAATCACCTGGAAGGCCAATTGAGGTAAGAAGCTTACCGTATGTATAAACAAATCCTGTACTATTTTGAATTTGATCCTTAGGTACAGTCATTCCAATTGCCATACTACCTAAAAGGTCAAAGCAAATAGCAGTGATTGCTAAAGCAAGCATAACTTTTGAATATGAACGAGGGTGGTCCAAGTTTTTAACGTGAGGCGCCGATGCTTCCCCGCCGCAGAATGCCAACATAAATGGAACAAAGGCAACTAAGGTTGCACCATCCAGCTTATGTGGAATTACGGTATTCCAATTAATTGTCATATGAAGCGGATGACCTTGGGCTACATAAACAAAGAATGAAATGATTAATAAAACTACAGGAAGAGCAATTCCTAAAATGAACAGCCACTCCGCAATTCGACCAATCTTTCTAACCCCGATCAATTGAATCGCAGTTGCTCCCCACAGAATTACCATCATCAAAGCAAAACGTACAATTGGCGTGGTATTAAACCATGGCGTACCAAGTGCAATTGATAAAGCCCCGATGATCACATACATCATGGTATCCATCCCTACAGTAATGTGGATCCATTGATAAAACATGGCAGTCCAACCAGTTTTATCACCTAAAGAGCCTTTAACCCAGGTGAAAATACCGCCTTTTTCCCAGCCATCGATTGAAGCCATTTCTCCGGCCATTTGCGTAATTGGTATAAACCAGGCAATACCAGCAATTAATAAATAAAATAGCGCTGTAGCACCAGTTTTACCAAATGGAGCTAGCTCATCAACAGAAATAACCATTGAGCTAGTCATGGCAAATAACTTGAATGCAGTCAGACGATTATATTTCAAATCCTGCTGCAAGGCCCAATCTTCTTTTTTCTCGTTATTCAAAAAATTAACCTCTACTTTTCTATTTTTCAAAAAATTTTTTCGAAAAATATTATACTAGTGTTTTTGCTAAATTAAAGGTTAACTTCAAGCAAAATTGGGCAGTGGTCTGCTCTTTTACCAGTATCAATCATTTCTGAACGAACTACTTTATCAGCTATGCGGTTAGATACTAACCAATAATCGATTCTCCAGCCAGAGTTGTTAGCCTTAGCAGTTCTAACTCGTTGAGCCCACCAAGAATAAACATCCGTAATGTTGCCGTGAACTTTTCTAAATGTATCAGTAAAGCCAGCATCTAGCAATTTGGTAAAACCAGCTCTTTCTTCATCAGTAAAACCAGCTGAATGGTGATTATTTTCTGGGTGCTTCAAGTCAATTTCAGTATGAGCACAATTGTAGTCCCCACTTGCCATCACTGGTTTTTGTTCATCTAATCGATGTAAATATTCAGTGTATTTTTGATCCCAAATTTGACGATCGGCTAAACGCTTCAAGCCGCTGCCTGAATTAGGTGTATAAACTTGCGTTACAAAGAACTTGTCAAACTCAAGCGTAATAATTCGACCTTCATGATCCATCGTATCAGGTGCGCCAATTACTGGATATGAAGCTTTGGGAGTTAATTCTTTTTTATAAAGATACATTGTTCCAGCATAGCCTTTTCTTGCTGGTTCTTCTGAAGAGCGCCAAACATAATCGTATTCGGGAAACTTTTCAGCTAAAACTTTTTGGTGTTTTTTAGTTGGGCCTGTTGCGCGCAATTTAGTTTCTTGAATTGCGATAATGTCAGGATCTGCATCATGAATTTTATCCAAAACTTGACGCGTTTCTTCAGCTCTAGCTGATGTACCAGTTAAAGCCGCATTAAGTGAATCTATATTCCATGAAATTAAAATCATTGGTTTGTTCTCCTTTTAACACTATTCAGGCTAATTATAACCGAAAAAAAGAAAAGGACTGGCTTAGATGACTAATCTAAACCAGCCCTTTAAGGGAGTTGTGTTGAATGAGAATAACGAGATTTTTTTACATTAGCCTACTCATCACTAATGTTGCGAAAATGATTTATCAAGATTAACAAAAAGGTTCAACGCTCAAGATATGCAGGGGGCTTGATTCATCACTTTCACAAAAAGGGGATGGATTTTTTATCAACATTTGCTCTTGCGCCCACATAGGGGACGGACGCTTAAGCTACCCAATGTATGAGTTAATAAAAACTCCAATAGGATGTATTAATAAGGAATTAGAAGATTTGTTACCTTCTTGCAATATATCTTTTTTTGATGCGTTGCATTTTTGTTATGAGTATATAATACCAGTCACATGACATAGTGTCACTATTTTATTTTATGTCTTAATAAATCCTTAAACAATTGCCATATATAGGTAATGATAGCTCTTTCATATTTTTAAATATTTAAAATTTTCCACAAAAAATAAACCTTTTTGTGTTTTGTTGAGCAAGTGGAAGTGTATAATGAGGAATGGTCATACTAATAAATTTTACGGAGGTTAAATTTATGACAAAGATTTTTGCTTACGCTATTCGTAAAGACGAAGAACCATTCTTGAACGAATGGAAGGATGCTCATAAAGATGTTGAAGTTGAATACACTGACAAGCTTTTGACTCCTGAAACTGCAAAGCTTGCTAAGGGTGCAGATGGTGTTGTTGTTTACCAACAATTAGACTACACCCCTGAAACTCTTCAAGCATTAGCAGATGCTGGCGTAACTAAGATGTCATTACGTAACGTTGGTGTCGATAACATCGACATGGACAAAGCTAAAGAATTAGGCTTTGAAATCACTAATGTTCCTGTTTACTCACCAGACGCTATTGCTGAACATGCTGCTATTCAAGCTGCACGTGTATTACGTCAAGACAAGCGCATGGACGAAAAGATGGCTAAACGTGATTTACGTTGGGCACCAACTATCGGCCGTGAAGTTCGTGACCAAGTTGTAGGTGTTGTTGGTACTGGTCACATTGGTCAAGTATTTATGAGAATTATGGAAGGTT
>NZ_CABUIW010000070.1 GCF_902491705.1 uncultured Lactobacillus sp.
ATTTTTCACCTCTTTTTTGTCTAAAATTTTTTCAAAAAAGTTTGAATTTCTTTTTTAAAACAAAAAAAAATTCACGATCATTTTGATCGTGAATCCTTTTAGATACCATATTTGCGACGAATTTCGCGTTTTTGGTCTCTTTCTTTAATTGTTTGGCGCTTGTCATATTCCTTTTTACCTTGACCTACGCCAATTAAAACTTTGGCAAAACCGTGCTTTAAATAAACCTTTAACGGAATAATGGCAATACCACGTTCTGCTTGAGCTTTAGCTAACCGATTAATTTCCTTTTTATGCAAAAGAAGTCGGCGGCTTCTAAGCGGTTCATGATTATAGCGATTGCCTTGCTTATATTCACTAATATGCACGTTCTCTAAAAAAGCCGAGCCATTGATAATCTGGACATAGCCGTCACGTAAGTTAATGCGTCTAGCACGTACAGATTTAATTTCTGTCCCAGTTAAAGCAATACCAGCTTCAAAAGTCTCTTTAATGAAATAATCATGGCGCGCTTTTTTATTTTGCGCAATTAGATTTTCATCTTTTTCTTTTTTCATTAAGGTCACTCCTTAATGCTTAAAACTTCTTTGATTTTTTCTATTTCCGCGATTATGACTTCTATGATCCCCACGATTATTATAGTTTCCACCACCGCGATGACCATGATTATTGTGGAAGCCTCTATTGCCGCGGCGACGATTATTCATCCCTCTATCATTGTGCTTTCTCTTAGGTGCATTAGGATCATAAACTTCAAAGTCCAATTGATGCTGTTCAACATTAGCATTAATAAGGGTAACCTTGATTGGCATCCCTATCTTGTATTGTTTATGTGTTCCGCGTCCAGTTAAAGTTAGAGATTTCTCGTTAAAGCTGTAGAAGTCATCTGTTAAGTTAGAAATGTGCACTAACCCTTCAACAGTGTTAGGCAATTGGATGAACATACCAAAACTAGTAACTGAAGATACTACGGCATCGAAGTGTTCACCTACTTGATCTGCCATGTATTCAGTCATCTTCAGATCATTTACTTCACGTTCAGTATCAATTGAGCGTCTTTCTTGAGTAGAAGTTTGTTCAGCAACATCTGGCAAATAACTAGCAAAGTGCTTTTGAATTTCTTCGCCTGTACCCTTGTCTTGATATGCATGAATCATTCTGTGTACCATCAAGTCAGAGTATCTTCTAATTGGAGAAGTAAAGTGAGTGTAGTATTTTGCAGCAAGGCCAAAGTGTCCTAAAGCTTCTTCAGAATATCTAGCTTGCTTCAAGCTGCGCAACATCATCATTTGAACAACAGCTTCTTCAGGTGTACCAGTTGTCTTAGATACTACTTTTTGCAAATCTAATGGCTTAACATTATCTGGATCAGCATGAATGTTTAAACCAAATGCACTACAGAATTCAAAGAAGTTCTTAATTCTTTCAGAATCTGGAGTTTCGTGAACACGGTATAAGAATGGTACATGCTTTTTAAAGAAATCTTCTGCTACAGTTTCGTTAGCCATTAACATAAATGATTCGATCATCTTTTCAGCTGTACCACGTTCATGAAGAACAATGTCAGTTGGCTTTCCTTGATCATCAACGATAATTTTTGCTTCTGGCTCTTCAAAGTCAATAGCACCACGTTTATGACGTTGCTTGTATAAAATAGCATGCAAATCAGCCATTTCTTCAAGCATTGGGCGCAATTTTACATACTTGTCTTCCAAGCCATCCATTTCGCCCTTTAAAGTCTTGTTAACCTTGTTATAGGTCATACGTCCATGTGAGCGCATTACAGCAGGATAAATCTTGTAGCCTACTCTCTTACCTTCAGGCGTAATTTCCATATCACAGGATAAAACAAGACGTTCTACGCCTTCATTTAATGAACAGATACCATTTGAAAGTCTAAATGGCAACATTGGAATAACTCGGTCAACCAAGTAAGTACTGTTACCGCGAGCAAAAGCTTCTTCATTCAAAGGTGTATTTTCGGTTACATAGTGTGATACATCTGCAATATGTACACCTAGGTGGTAGTTGCCGTTAGGGAGTTTCCATAAAACTACAGCATCGTCGAAGTCTTTAGAGTCATCCCCGTCAATAGTTACAGCAGGTTGATCAGTAATATCTACTCTGCCCTCTTTCTCTTCATCAGTAACATGATCTGGAATAGCGTTTGCTTGTGCCATTGCATCTTCAGGCCAATCAGTTCTAACATCATGTGCTGAAACGATTGACATAATATCAACGCCGGGATCATTTTTATTACCAATGATCTTGATAACAGAACCTGTCATAGATTCTGGGTTATCTTTATCAGGATAATCCTTAATAGTGACTTTAACCATGTCACCCATTTGCGGAATTAAACCATTTTCAGATAAGTAAACACGGTACTTATGTAATTTCTTATTGTTGCTTAAAGCATAACCGATAAAATGACTAATTTTTCTTTGTTCATCAGTCAATGAGTGGAATTCACCAACTAAAGTTTCAAGACCACGTTCAAGAATTTCTTCAATTTGTCCTTCTGGTCCCTTACCATTCCATGGGTTGCCACCTGCTGTGATCTTAACCTTTACGCGGTCACCATCAACAGCATACTTTGTGTAATCAGCTGCAATAAAGACATCGTCGGCTTCTTCATCATCAAGCTTTACAAAGCCAAAGCCTTTATCGTTAGCTCTAAAACTTCCTTCAACGATGGTATTTTCTTGAGCTAACTGATATTGTCCTTTACCATCTGTAATAATCTTTTTTTCATGCTCTAAAAAAGAGAGAGCTTTAATTAATTCAGTAAAATTACCTAATCTATCACGACGTGCTTCTCGTTCAATTTGATCTACACGAAATTGTTTTTGTGGATTATGGCGAAAAATTTCTAAAACACCGGCCAAAATTTTTTCGTTTTGTGCCATGTAATTAATCTCCGATCTTTATTTAATTTAATATAAAAAAAGCCTCCCCATCATATTTGATCGGGAGGTACAAAATTTATTTTGAAGACATGTAAGCTAGAATAATAGCAAAGACGAAAAAGAATACCAATAAAACTGAGGTTACTTTTTCCATAAATGCTTCAAAACCACGTTTTTTGGTTTGACCACTAAAAACGGCTCCGCCAGATAAGGCGTTTAATGCATCTTGTTGTTTTTGTGGCTGCATCATTGTTGCAATAACGATTAAGATTGAAACAATGATTAGTAGCGTCATAACTAAATTATACAATGCGCTGCCTCCAATACACACATACGATTTACTAATCAATTTTACCACAAATTGCTACTTTTTGCAGTTATTTTTTCAACTCAGGAGCATCTGTCTTAAAGTCTTTCTGAGTTGTCTTTTTATGATTCTTATACCAAAGAGATGTCTTGCTTGGATCATTAAACAAGCGTTTCAAAGATGGCTCTTTGTTATAATCATAATCTTTAGGCTGCACCTTAGTAAACCACTTTGGACGATAGAATCGCAATAAATTACCGTTAATTACACGATCTGACAAAGACAATTGCGTAGTAACCTGGTTGGAAATTGCAGTAAGCTTAGTCTTCAGTTTCTTATCAGGTTTTATTTCTTCCCCTGTCTTAGTATCGTAGTAATCACTGCCCACTTTAGAATACTCTGGCGTAATAAAGTCACCATTTCTTTGAGCTACGATTTGAGGAGTATGTTTACTTAACAAATCGTAACCAAATTGAATAGTTCCTTTATCATTTACGCCAAGCAAATTAAGCAGCGTTGGTAAAACATCAATTTCACCGCCATAAGTATGGTTAATACCACCTTTGAGTCCCTTCATATGGAACATTAATGGCACTCTTTGGAATTGCAAATTGTCAAAATCATTAAATGATTTCTTCTTAAGAAGTTCTGCACTGGCTTTATGGTGGTTACCGGAAATTCCATAGTGGTCACCATACAAAACAACTAAAGTATTCTTATCAAGGCCAGTCTTCTTCATCCACCGCATCAATTCACCAATAGCTTGATCAAGATAATGCGCTGTTTGCACATAACCATCTACGGTTTCATCCCCCGTATTGGTTTTATCAATAGTCTGATTCTTCTTATCAAGATCATATGGATAGTGGTTCGTTACCGTAATCATCTTTAAATAAAATGGTTGTGGCAAACGTTCAATATACTTAATTGATTGATCAAAGAAGATTTTATCCTTTAAGCCATAGCCAATGTAATAGCTTGGCTTATTTTGATAAAAGGAAAGTGGCATAAAGTATTGATAGCCAAATGACTTATATGCGTTATTTCTATTCCAAAATGATCCAGCACCACCGTGCATTACGGCAGTAGTATAACCTGCTTCTTGGTGCAAGATTGCTGGGGCACTTTCAAAAGTATTAGAAGTACCATAAGTAGACATAGCAGAACCTGATTGTAATCCATATAGTGAATTTTCAAGCATCATTTCTGCGTCAGATGTCTTCCCTTGACCTACTTGATTAAAGAAATTATCAAAACTAATAGTGTCTTTTTGATGATAGATCTTATTCAAGTTAGGCGTTACTTCTTTGCCCTTCCATTTATAACCAATCAAAAATTGCTGGAAACTTTCAAGGTGAATGATTAAGACGTTTTTACCTTTAGCCACACCAGTATATTCAGGATTGGGTTTAACATAATTAGCCTTCAAGTAGTTTTTAACAGATCGCAAGTCAGAAACATTTGCCTTAGCCATCTGTGCACTAGTTTGCGCGGTTTTATAACCATCATAAATGGCATATTCATTGATGCCCAAGTATTTAACAATATAGTTATTATCAAAAGTTCTTGTTAAAAGACCTGAACGATCTTTTTGAGCCATCAATAAATTGAGTCCCATTAAACTGACTGCCAGCAACTCAATTAAAAGATTTACTTTTAGTCTTAAAGGACGAATATCTATCCTGATAACCTTGGTAATTAACAATGCAATAACAATAGCAATATCCGCAAAAGCTAAGAAATCACTTGCCAAAGTTATTCCTGCAATACTTTTTCCTAAATTATCCGATGTCGAACCTGACGTTTTAATAATTGAAAACGACAGAAAATTCGAGAACTCACGATAATATAGAATATTTGAAAAAAGCCACAGCGTTAATATGAAATCAATTATCAAGATAATCCAATACGACTTGCGTCCCTTGAAGAATAATCCAATTCCTAAAAGGAGCATCCCTGAAGGAATTGGGTTAATCAAGAGCAAGAATTGTTGCATCGGACCGACTGCACCTAAATTAAACTTGGTCAAATAGATAAAATACGTTTTCAGCCAAAATAAAACTAAAACAATCGTAAAAAATCCAAGTTTAGTTTGCGTTAGCCATTTAAAAAAAGACTTGATACGTTCCATTGCTCTCTCCTCTCATTACGGTATTTTATCTTACTACGGATTTGAGCAAGACACATTGCTTTTAATAAAAATTAATCACTTTCGGTACTTTTTATTTTTTTAGGCTTAAAAATCCAACCTAAAATTCCCAAAATCATCCCGAAGAAGTATGTAGCCAAACGCCAAATAAACATTGCTAGTATTAAAGCACCATGCGATGAAACAAATGTAGAAAACAAAGTTTGAAAACTATATTCAGCCCCACCTGAAGCACCAGGAATTGGAATAATAGCCATAAACATGATAATCATGATGTTCATCTGGGTAACACTGCTCCATGAACATGGAACATTTAATGCTGTTAATACCATGAAAGGAATTGAGTAGAAAAGTAGTAATTGCAAAATAGTTAAAACAGATGCAATTATTAGCTTCTTTTTCTCTTTTTTAAGCTTTTGGCTTTCTGCATAGAAAGTATCAATTTTTTCTAAAGTAGCTGCACGCCACTTTTCTACACGTTCTTTTTTCATGAATTTGCCTAATAAGTCCATCAACCAATTAGTCGCTTTTTTAGTAAAGCGATAAGCAAACATAATCGCGAGTAAAAAAATGATTGAACTAATATGAATTAGAAAACCGATCGCAATAAAAATAGCTAAACCGGCAAATTTCGTCATTACTGTATGGAAGCCAAAAATAATTGTAAAAACATAGGCAAAAAAAACGACGATCTGATAAATGATGAATTTCATTAACAAAATAGATGTCGACCGTCCACCTTCCATGCCCATCTGAATCATCGCTGCTAGTTGTGAAGGCTGGCCTCCAGTTGACATCGGTGTGATTGCATTAAATAGAGCTTGGATAATTGGAATTCGTAAAAAAGACCAAGCAGATCTTTTAGGCTCATCTTTTCGATGTGCCAAAGTCGCTAAAATTCCGGCTTCACAAACATAAGATAAAAGCATCAAGCCAAATACCATTATCAATGCCCAAATATTAAGGCCATGAGCTGCTCCTAATATTTCAGATAATGGCGTAGATTTTAAGTCCGTATAAAGCACAAAGGCACTGATTGCCAAAACAATCAGAACACCCCATAAATGTTTTTTATTCATTAGCGAATTTGACCTAGCTCTTTACCTAATTTGTATTGCTCATGATAAAATTCGTTCCAAATTCTAGCCAATCGTTCTTCTGAATATTCTTGACTAGCCTTATTAGATAATTCACTATATTTCTTTAATATTTGCGGATTCTTTACGACTTTTTGCAAAATTTGATTCATTTCGCCAAAATCTTTACCGCTCATGTAGTATCCATCAATAATAGCCTTATACAAATCAAGATCACGCAATAAAACTGGCGTGCCACAACTAAAGGCTTCTAGAACAGACATTGGGAACAATTCATCATATGATGGCAATACAAATAGATCAGCAATATTTAAGTATTTGACCAATTTACTGCGATCAACTATTCCGGCAAAAGTTAAATTCTTAGGTGGATTATCTACCATTTGCTTGTAATGTTCATATCCATCAGTGATCTTTCCAAATGAAAAGCCACCTGCCCAGATAAATTGAACGTCAGGATTTGCTTTTGCCATTTTGACAAAGTCATCAATTCCTTTACGCTCTTGGACTTGACCATCACCAAAAACAACAAATTTATCTAATGGAATACCTAACTCATGACGAAAAGCATTTTTGCTTGCAAGCGATTCTTCATAAAATTCTTCCTTAGAAACAAAGTTAGGAATGTATTTTACTTTATCGCGATCAATTCCGTAATCAACTAATTTATCGATAAAAATTGGATTAACTACCACAATTTGATCCATCCGTTGATAAAAATCGATCACATAATTGTAAAAGACTTTTTTAGTAACACCTGGCAACTTAATTGAACCTTCAAGCGTATCAGGCAAGAAATGGACATAACCAATTTTTCTACCACGAGATGGTAAAAAACTATTGGCGTAATACGTTGGATTGATCGTATGGTAGTGTGTCAAATCACTGTTGCCATATTTATTAATCGTTACATAAAATTCATCTACTAAACGCGTTCTCAGCAATTTAATCAATTCATTATATGCAGAGCCAACTCCTTGGCCCTTAACTGAATCTGCTTGTGAGAACATATTAATTCTGATCATCTATATCCTCTTTTTACAATTCTTCATGCTTAGGCTGATAATGATCAATTGCATATTGATAAAAGTTATACACATCTGTCGCAAATTGATCAGAGGAAATTTTTTGTAATTTATTTTGTAAAACTTCCTGAGGAATTTTTCTCCGCCCTTTTTTAAGCAAGTCAATAATTTCTTCTAACATTTCTTTTTGTGTAGTAAAAGTACGACCGAAAATTTCTTTATCAAAAATATTTTCTGTATAGTCGGTATCATAAACTACACATGGTGTACCAGCGGCTAAAGCTTCAATATAAGTAAGCCCTTGAGTTTCTGTATCACTAGCTGAAACAAACAAATCAGCCATACGATAATAATTGCCAACATCGCCATGTTCTACATTTCCGGCAAAAATTACGTAATCTTCCAAGGTTAAACGTTCTACTTGATCTTTTAAAACATCAATATCTGGGCCGTCACCGGCAATAACGAACTTAACATTTGGAAATTCCTCAATGATATCTGGCAGTACATTTAAAATATGGTTTATCTTTTTTTCTGCTGCGATTCTACTCAATGTCAAGATTACTGGTACGTCTTCGTCAATACCTAATTCTTTTCGCACATCACGTCTTGCATCACAGTTTATGCCTTGAATATCTACACCAGTAGGAATAACTCTGATAGGAATTTGAACGCCATAACGGTGCAACAAATCCTCTACTCGACCACTAGGAGCAATACAGCCATCCATATTTTTCAGATAACTTTTTACAAATTGCTTAACATGATATGGCCGAAGCAAGTGACCATTAAGAATATAATGCAAGTAGTCTTCATACATTGTGTGGTACGTATGAATAGCAGGAATATCTAATTGGTGAGCTACATATTTTCCAATAGTCCCTAATGCAAATTCAGTTTGCGTATGAACAATATCTAAGTTTACTTCCTTAGCTACCTTGGTTGCTTCGAATAAACCTCTAAATGCTATTCTTCTATCGGTAAAAGAAACAAAAGGTATACTACTAAAGCGAAAGACATTGGGCTCCACTGTCCCTTTTTTTACATTTGGATCTGTCGTGGTAAAAATAAATACATTATGCCCCTGTCTTTCAAGCGCGTCTTTTAGCGTTTTGATTGAAGTAGCCACGCCACTTATCTGGGGAAAATATGTATCGGTATAAAGACCAATATTCATTTAAATACCTCCATAGTTAGCATTATAAAGATTACTCAAACCATGTGCAATTTTAAATACTAAATTAATAACATATCTTAACAAAAAAAGCGATCCAACTTAATGGATCGCTTATAAAAGATAGCGGTGATCGGGGTCGAACCGATACGTCCGTAATGGACACCAGATTTTGAGTCTGACGCGTCTGCCAATTCCGCCACACCGCCATAATATTAAATTTTAAATAATCAACTTATTCAGTTGATAAGGCGGAGGTCGGACTCGAACCGACGATTAAGGTTTTGCAGACCTCTGCCTTACCACTTGGCTACACCGCCATAAGTTATCAAATTATTTAGAATTGGGATAGCTGGATTCGAACCAGCGCATGTTAGAGTCAAAGTCTAATGCCTTACCACTTGGCTATATCCCAATACTAGGGCGGAATGTGGGATTCGAACCCACGCATGCCGGATCCACAAACCGGTGTGTTAACCCCTTCACCAATTCCGCCATGAAGGTTAAACAGGGATAGTAGGAATTGAACCCACACTAGCGGTTTTGGAGACCGATGTACTACCTTTATACGATATCCCTATTATGGAGGAGGGTGGATTCGAACCGCCGAACTCAGAGAGAGCGGTTTTACAGACCGCCGCGTTTAGCCACTTCGCTACTCCTCC
>NZ_CABUIW010000071.1 GCF_902491705.1 uncultured Lactobacillus sp.
AAGGAAAAATATATCTTTCTGGTATGTAGAAAATACATAAGCTTCTACATATTTCCATGTTTTATATAGCAGGAAGAGAATGATTTGGTGGCATGATTTTTTAAGAATTATCTTTATAACTAATACAATCTTAGCCTTCTACATCGTCTTCCACCGTAGACGTTCTGTTTCTACAACTTGGGCTTGGCTAATTATTTTGCTTATTCTGCCAGTAATTGGTATTACCCTCTATGCTTTCTTTGGGCGAGGTATTTCCCAGGAAAATATTTTTGCCATCAACAAACAAAAGCACATTGGCTTGCGAAATGTGCAAAAATCAATCGAGCAAGCTCCTGAAGTAGCCAGTCCTTCTGACACTTCTAGCGCCGGAGAAATTGCCATCAACTTTTTTAATCATGATAATGAGTCTCCTTTAACTAAAAATAATAATGTTGAGCTATATACAGAAGGCGAAACTTTCTTTCACGATATGCTTAAAGACATTGTTAGAGCTAAAGAAACAATTAATATCGAGTTCTATACCTTTTATAGTGACAACATTGGCAACCGCGTTTTGCAATTATTGATTAAAAAGGCACAACAAGGCGTCAAAGTACGCGTAATTTATGACGCATGGGGTTCAATGGGTGCAACCAAAGCTTGGTTTGATCAGCTGCGGGATGCAGGCGGCGAAGTCTTGCCTTTCATCACTTCTAGAAACATGATCACCAGATACAGAATCAACTACCACTTGCACCGAAAGATCGTAGTCATTGACGGTAAAATTTCTTGGACAGGTGGCTTCAATATCGGTGACCAATACTTAGGTAAGAAAAAGAAATTCGGCCATTGGCGTGACAGTCAAGTGCGCATCGTTGGCTCTGCATCTCTACTTTTGCAAGAACGCTTCGTCATGGATTGGAATGCTTCAGTCAAAAGCCAAGACCAAATCATTCGTTTTAATTCCACCCTATTTCCTGATCTTGATGAAACTAACATCCATCAAGGCGATATTGCTACGCAAATCGTTTCAGATGGTCCCGATCGTTACACTCCATATATGCGCAACGGTATGATGCGCTTGATGCTGCTTGCTAGAAAAAGATTGTGGATTCAGACTCCTTATCTGATACCAGATGACGCCGTTTTTGCGGCATGGCAAACAATCGCTATGTCAGGGGTCGATGTTCGCATCATGATTCCTTGCAAGCCAGACCACCCATTCATCTATCGCGCTACACAATGGTACGCTAATGAGTTAACTCGCTGCGGCGTCAAAATTTATATCTATGAAGATGGATTCTTGCATGCCAAAACTACCATTATTGATGATAAATTCTCTAGTGTTGGCTCAATGAACCAAGATTATCGTTCTTATGATTTGAACTTTGAAGATAATGCCATCTTCTACGATAAAGACTTCAATACCAAGATGGCACACGTTTTTGAAGAAGACATGAAGCATTCTCACTTGCTTACACGTAGAGAAATAAAAAAGCAAGGTCGCTTGTTGCGAACCTTGCAAAGTTTCTCTCGGATGCTTTCACCAATCTTATGATTGGACTTCAACAGAAATATTTTCTCCAATGTATTTTTGAATAGCTGGCAATACATCATTAGCATGAGCGCGAAAACGCATCATGTAAGACTTATTAGTATTGGTATTAAAAATAGCTACGAGCAATGGCTTCTTTTCACTTGGAATATCAATCAAAGTGACGTTGGCAATTTCATCATATTTAACAGTCCGCTTGAAGTAGCCTGAGATGACTAACTTCTTAGCGCTAAAGCCTGAAAAGCCGTCGACAATACTGATTAATAAGAATAAGGCCAAGAAGACGTTCAAACCTGGATCGCCCTTTTCAATATAGTTCCAGGTAAAGCCTAGCCAAATAAAGATGACCGCCCAAACAATTGAGGAGACGCGATAACGACCGCGAAATTCGATCTTAGCTTGCCAATACCAGCTGTAACAAGCATAAGCCAACATTAAAACATTAACTACGATATAAAAATAGGACATGTATGTCATAAAAAAATTCTCCTCAACATTTATTTTTTCTATTATAACAAAAGCCTGAACTATAATTAAAGATAGGAACTTTTTGAGAGGCAAATAAAATGAATCATGATGATTTAAACAAATTGCAGCAAGATTTAGATAATGCTAAACATGTTGTCTTCTTAACGGGAGCCGGTGTATCTACACACTCCGGCATCCCCGATTACCGCTCCAAAAACGGTATTTATAATGGCGTACAAGAAAGTCCTGAGACTATTTTAAGTGAGAGCACTTTATATAATCGTCCAGAATTCTTCTATCACTTCGTGATGAACAACATGTATTTCCCTGATGCCAAGCCAAATTTAATCCATGAAAAAATTGCACAAATCTGCAATAAAAAAGGCGATTTAATCACCCAAAATATTGATAGATTGGATACAAAAGCTGGCAATAAGCATGTAACAGAATTCCATGGTAACTTATATAATATATATTGCACCAAATATCATCAGCCCGTTTCTTATGATGAATATGCTAAAAGTTACATCCATAATTGCGGCGGGATTATTCGCCCAGGCATCGTGCTTTATGGTGAATCAATTAACCCTGAAACGCTAAATAAATCTGTTAACGTTATGCAAAAATCAGACTTAATTATCATCAGTGGCACTAGCTTTGTGGTTTATCCATTTGCGCAATTATTAGCTTATCGCAAAGAAAACGCAAAAATTTATTCAATCAATAAAACAGAAATTCCTGCTCCTGGTGTAACCCAAATCATTGGAGACGCACTCGATGCATTTAAGCAATTGAATTAAAATAGTTGATTTGTTATCCTTAGACTACCAACATTTTAAGCAATATGGGTGGTGAAAAACATGACAGAGTTTTTTTATTATGATTACGTTACCATTGAGCCATGGACTTATTTTTTAACGGCTTCAGAGTTCGGTTTGACATATGTAGGGCTTAAAGGGGATGAAACTGTTTCGCCTATTTTCAGTTTCTACCCTCACCGAATGCTCGTGCGTAATCCGCAAAAAATGGCACCATATATTCAACAATTAAAGGAATACTTTGCTGGAACACGCAAGAAATTTGATGTTCCAATCGATATTTCTGATTTTGGCACTGAATTTCAACGAAGAGTGTTAACTGCTGTGCAGCAAATACCTTATGGAATGACTGTCAGCTATGGGGATGTCGCAACTAGCTTGCCTGACGCAACTTCTTCTCGCTCAGTAGCACATGCTGTTGCTCTTAACCCAGCACTAATTTTTATCCCAGACCACAGAGTTATCCTATCTAATAACCAGGTAGGAACATATCGTTTGGGACAAAAAGAAAAAATTAGATTAATTGAATTAGAAAAGAGTCATTTGCATGGCAATTCTTAAACTGTACGCGCCCTTTTTCGACGGTAATAATTGGTTGCACGTTCTAACAAGCGGCAAAGACTGGATGATTATTCTTACTTTAATCATTATGGAGTGTCTACTTTCAGTTGATAATGCCGTAGTGTTAGCAGCTCAAACCCAAGTATTGCCTACTAAATCTGAAAAAGAAAAATCCCTGATCTATGGACTTTGGGGAGCATATCTCTTTAGATTTATCGTTATCGGGATTGGTACTTATTTGATCAACTTCTGGGAAATCAAATTAGCCGGCAGTATTTACTTATTTTACTTATCGTTTAAGTTCTTCTACGATCAGCGCCACCCTAAACAAGCAGCTGAACATGAAAAGGAGAAAGAAGAACGTGAAGCTAAACGTCATAAAGGAAAAAAGAAGAAGAAAAAACATGTCCTCTCTCTTTTCTGGCGGACAGTTATTTCGATTGAATCAATGGATATTGTCTTTTCAATCGACTCTGTTCTTGCGGCATTGGCTATTTCAGATAACCCAGTAGTTGTTTTAATCGGTGG
The DNA here is from genome assembly GCF_902491705.1 of uncultured Lactobacillus sp. Lineage (GTDB taxonomy): Bacteria > Bacillota > Bacilli > Lactobacillales > Lactobacillaceae > Lactobacillus. The sequence continues at coordinate 3,910 of NZ_CABUIW010000071.1, forward strand.
GATGATCGGTATCCTCTGTATGAGAGGTGTAGCTGAAATCATCATCAAATTGATGGATATCATTCCAGAATTACAGCCAATGGCTTATGTTTTAATCGCCATTATTGCATTAAAATTACTTTTAGCTCTGCCACCACTCAGATGGGAAATGCCTAACACTGCATTTGCAATCATTGTATTTGTAATATTGGGAGCAACCATTATTTTCCACTTCTGGCGCATTAAAAAGCATGGCCATAAACATATTTAAAGTTAAAAAAAGAGCCTATTCTGTTCTGAATAGGTTCTTTTAGTTTAGAAAAATGAAACGATTATGCAAATCACACCTAAAAAAGCTAAAACTCCAGCAACGATGTAACCTTCCCATAGGCCAAAGCCCCAATACTTATCAGTAGTAGCAGTTCCATTATTACTAGTCTTGTATTTTAGATATCCTTGAGTGCGACGATAAGCAAATGCACCGACAACAAGTAATAAAATACCAACGATAGGTAAAATAATGTGATACATTATAAAACTCCTGAGAGCAATGCTCTAACTTTGTTGAAAATTATTTCATAACTTATTTTCAACATATTTTTTTAATACAACCGCTTGATTATGTTTTAAATTTTTTGCTCCGTATAAAAATAATACATTTCCTGACTTCAATTTTTCTTTTACCGTATTAATAAAATCAGGTGTTAAATCATTGGCGTTAAGTTCATCGATATATCGTTTCTCAAATTCGGGAAATTTATCATCTTCATGATTGAACCACTTACGTAGATCATTCGTTGGGGCAATTTGTTTATCCCATTCATCTAATGCAGCCTTGATTTTACTAATTCCTCGCGGCCACATGCGGTCTACTAATATTCTATACCCATCAGGCTGATCATGATCATAAATTCTAACTAATTTAATTTCTGACATTTGAAATTCCTCATTTCTTCTTTTAGTGTATTACTAAAGATACTTAAAACAAGAAGGCATTATATGGACTACGCAGAATATTTTACTAATCGGCCTACTGACGAGATTACTTGCGATTTAATTGGGCGACCTTTAATTTTTAATAATGGTCAGGAAAAGCTCGGCGGCTATATCGTTGAAGCAGAAGCATATATGGGAAAGCTCGATCGGGCAGCTCATGCTTATGGTGGACATCGCAGTCCGGCAAACGAAGGCCTTTATCGGCGAGGTGGAACAATTTATATCTATGCTCAGCGTCAATATTTTTTCTTTAATATTGCCTGTCAAAAACAAGATGAGCCACAAGGAGTTTTAATTCGTGCCATCGAACCTATTTGGGGAATTGACACAATGGTCAAGAATCGCAGTGGCAAAAGTGGCGTCTTACTTACCAACGGTCCTGCCAAGATGATGCAAGCCTTTGGCATTCATGATAAAAATTGGAATCTGCATTTTCTGTCTGACTCACCTTTTGCCATCGATTTAAATGACCAACATAAACGTATTGCCCAGGAAATAACTGCAGATAAACGCGTAGGCATTAATCAATCTGATCCTGTCTGGGCTAATAAAAAATTACGCTTTTATGTTGCAGGAAATCCCTATGTTTCAGATATGAAGAAAAGAGATTTCGCTTACAATAACGGTTGGGCTTGACAAATTCTCGTTTTTCTTTTAATCTTTTTATCAGTTAAATAATTTTCCAATGCAATAGAGGTTGCGACAATCACGAGATAATTCAGAGTTCGCGAAGACAATGAAGATTATCTTAGGACTGCCGCCGAAATGGATTAATGTTCGCGTGTTAATCTGTTGGGCTATAGAACAATATTCTATAGACTGTCCTGGTTAGTCCCCAGGGAGCGCTATAAGATTTGGTTTAAACACTGATGATTATGACACCTCGCTATTCATGGAACAGCGAGGTTTTTATTTACGCTTTATTGTATTGGCTTTATGTTAAAACTATTTTTTCGGGGGTTTTACAATTGAAGTCAAGATTTAGATGGATCGCCGCATTAATGACGGTGCTCCTCAGTATATTTATCGGATTCAGCTTTAGCACTAATTCGACTCAAGCTGCTAAAAATGATTCCGGCACATTAAAGATCGGTATGGAAGCAAACTATCCACCATATAACTGGACTCAACCTAAGAAGTCCAATGGTGCTGTTCCAATCGATGGTTCTAACTCATACGCTAATGGTTATGATGTTCAAATTGCCAAGATTATTGGTAAGAGACTTCATAAAAAGGTTATCGTTGAAAAGACACAATGGGATGGACTTTTACCAGCATTAACTTCAGGCAAGATTGACTTGATCATTGCTGGTATGTCACCTACTGCAGAAAGACGTAAGGCAATCAACTTCTCAGAACCTTACCGTAAAAGTACTTTCGTTGTTATCACTAATAAAGCAAGTAAATATTCAAACGCTAAGAAATTAACTGATTTTAAAGGCGCTAAGTTAACTGCTCAACAAGGTACTTTGCACTACGGCTTAATCAAGCAATTAAAGGGTGCTCACAGAGAACCTGCAATGCGTGACTTCTCAGCTATGCGTCAAAGTCTTGCATCCGGTACTATCGACGGTTATGTTGCCGAAGATATTGAATTTGAAAGTTACCACAACGTTAACCCTAACATTGTTGCCATTAACTTGAACAAGATGGCAGGCTTCCACGTTGATCACGATGACTCTGTTACAAGTATCGGTGTAAAGAAAGGCAACACTAAGCTTTTAAATGAAGTTAACGCTACTTTAAGAACTATTTCTAACAAAAAGCGTGACCAATTAATGTCACAAGCCGTTAAGGAACAACCTAAGGCTGGTAACGAAACTAAGAAAGAAAACTGGCTCGTTACTACTTGGAAGCAATATGGTGGCATGATTATGTCAGGTATCGGCATGACCTTGCTTTTAGCTTTAGTTGGTACTATTGTTGGTTTCTTCATCGGTTTGCTTGTTGGTATCGTTCGTACTATTCCAACACCAACTACTCGCGGCAAGCGTTGGGCATTAAACTTTGTTAAGTGGTTATTATCTGTTTATGTTGAAATCTTCCGTGGTACTCCAATGATGGTTCAGGCAGCCGTAATTTACTACGGTATCGCTCAATTCTGGCACCTAAACTTGAACAGAACTGTTGCAGCTTTGATTATCGTTTCTATCAACACCGGTGCCTACTTGGCCGAAGTTATCCGTGGTGGTATTATTTCAACTCCAGAAGGTCAATTCGAAGCAGCTAGTGCACTTGGTATGACTCACAACCAAAGAATGTGGCATATCATCTTACCTCAAGCTATTAGAAACTGTTTACCATCAATTACCAACGAATTTATCGTTAACATCAAGGATACTTCAGTATTGAGTATTATCTCAGTTTCAGAATTGTTCTTCGTTGGTACAACTATTGCCAGTCAATCATTCAAGTTCTTCCCAACTTACTTAATGATTTCAGCAATCTACTTAATTTTGACCTTTACTATTACTAGAATCTTCAACTTTATTGAAAAGAGACTTGAAGGTAACAAGAACTACAACTTGATGGCTAACCAAGTTCAAGTTGGTACTCCAAAAGATGCGGAGGCAAACAATTAATGACTGAATCAAACGAAGTAATTTTAAGTTTAAAGCATATGCAAAAGTCCTACGGGGCTCACAAGGTATTGAAGGATATTTCCTTTGACATTAATAAAGGTGAAATCGTAACTATTATCGGTCCTTCCGGTGGTGGTAAGTCCACTACCCTTCGTTGCATCAACTTGCTTGAAGAACCTACCGGTGGCGAGATCGATTTTCACGGTGAAAACATCTTGCATCCCGGCTACAACCGCAATACCTTTAGATCAAAGGTCGGTATGGTTTTCCAACAATTCGACTTATTCGAAAACAAGAATGTCTTGGAAAACTGCATGATCGGTCAAGAATTAGTTTTGAAGCGTTCCAAAGATGAAGCTCGCAAGATCGCCATGGAAAACCTAAAGAAGGTTGGCATGGACCCATTTATCAAGGCTAAGCCACAACAATTATCTGGTGGTCAACAACAGCGTGTAGCTATCGCTCGTGCGATTTCAATGGATCCTGAAGTTTTACTCTTCGACGAACCAACTAGTGCCCTCGACCCAGAAATGGTTGGTGAAGTACTAGACGTTATGCAAAAGCTAGCTACAACCGGTTTGACTATGGTTATCGTTACTCACGAAATGGGCTTTGCTAAGAGTATTTCTGACCGTGTTCTCTTCATCAGCGACGGTGTAATTACTGAACAAGGTTCACCTGATCAAATCTTTGATCACCCTAAGAATGAAAAGACTCAAAAGTTCTTGAGCAACTTCAGAAAAATGGACTTTTAAAATTCAAAAAGACGAGAAGTTTAATTACTTCTCGTCTTTTTTTGGTTATAATTAATAAAAAATTAAATTGGAGGAAAAATTATGAATGAAAGAGTATATTACTTCATCAAGTCATATGATGAAAATTTACCTAAGCCCCCTGCAGAGAGCTTCGGCCAAATTTTAAATGAAACTTATCTGCATCCCTTCAACTGGAATGCAAGAACCACGCGTAAGTCTTACTGGTGGAGTGTTTTAATTAATACCATCATCGCCATTTTAAGCATCATTCTTGGCCTCTATGCCTTCAACGAAAACATCAATCCAGGTATTAGGGTAATCGATGCTGTTGTTGCCATCGTGGTCTACATATGGGTATTCTTAGCTGGCTTAGGTCAAAGAATCCGCCGCTTGCACGATGTTGACTACAGCGGCTATTGGTACTGGGCTTCATTTACCGGCTACGGCACTATGTTTTTATTCTATTTAGCACTTCAACCTTCTGTTCAAAGAAAGGTTAAGTGGGGTACATACCTCTTTAGTGATCAAGATTATCCTGAAGGACAAAAGGAAAAGGTTCCTGTTCCTACTGTTGGTCAAATTTTAAAAGAACACTTCTTTGACTGCTTTAAGTGGAACGCTAGATCTACTAGAACCTCATTCTGGGTAGGAGCCGCTATCAGCCAAGTCATTCTTACAATCAGTACCTTCGCTGGCTATTTGCTTGCTATCTTTTTATTTAGTCCATTCAGCGTTGTTATCGCTGATTCTAGTGGCGTAAGTAATAGAGGTTTAGCAATCTGCTTAATTGTACTTTTTATTATTTTCTTAGCGGCCGCTATCTGGGCATTTTTAGCACAACTTGGTCATACCATTCGCCGTTTGCACGATGCCGGTTTTAACGGTGGCTGGTGGTGGATCAGTGTAATTCCTTATGTTGGAAATTTATTCTTATCTTTTTTGTTGTTCCACCCTACAACTAAGTTAGACGTGAAATGGAATGGCTATCTATTTGACGATGACGACCGCATTAGATAAACAAAAAGCTCATTTTGAAGTGAGACCCAAAAGTTAGACACTTTTGGGTCTTTTATTATGACTAAATTTAATAAAGAACAA
>NZ_CABUIW010000072.1 GCF_902491705.1 uncultured Lactobacillus sp.
GCTCAAGCTATAGAGGAATATATCAAATACTATAACGAAGAAAGGATAAAGAGCAGATTAAAAGGCTTAACTCCGAAAGAATATCGGAATCAAGCCTCTATTAATCCTATGTTTTAAAATGTCTACTTTTTAGGTCCCACTTCATTTTCCTAATTGAAAATGAGCTTTTTTATATTTAAATGATATCTTTATTTTCTTTGATACGTGCTAATTTCCATCCCGTATCAAAATAAGTTTTGCGAGTTTGACGCAAATCATCATAATCACTTTGCAAACTATCAATAGCGTCCTGAAGGCTCTTATTTTGCTTTCTAATGGCATTTAATTCAGGACTATTAATTACACCCTTAAGGTGAACTTGAGCTGCTAGATAGCGACGACGGTGCTCAAACTCTTCTCTTAAGGTGCCTAGTGCATCTTCGTACTTAACTAGCTTTTTATTAATATCAGAAATTTGATCATTTAATTGAATAAATAATTTATAGGGCATGTCTGACTTAATACGATTGCATTCAGCACAAGCCAAGGTTAAATTATCTAAATCATTGTTGTGGCTCAATGATACTGGATCCTTGTGATCCACGCTGTGGCCACGTCTACCACAATATTGACAGCGATATTTGTATTTAGCTCTAATGCGTTCACGATCAATAAAATTAACTTCATTTAATTGGAAATTGATCGTTAAACCCAGTTCCTTTAAGTTTTGCTCAAAAGTTATGCCTTGATTAGGCACATGGGTTTTACCATCTTCACTTTTAATCACGGCCAAGTTAAAATCAGATCGTTTAATCTGCTGGCGAGCAATTTCATTGCCATCATAATCTTGTAAAAAGGCTTCGTATTTTTTGCGATCCTTTTTATTTTTCACAATAAAGTTTTGCTCTTTTTGCTCCTTAGCTCCAACAAAGGTATAAAGCAGACTTTGAGCAAATGTTTCTACAGCATTATTGGCGTAGTCTTCTGGGTTTAAATTGCGAGTTAAGCAAATATCACAAATACTGGTTAACTTAGGATTCATTAACCCCTCTTGCTTAAAATGCAAAGAGTCCATACGTAAACCGCATGAACTACACATAAATTTCACCTAATCATCCCCTAACAAAAGAATGCTAAAAGCTATTCGTTGCATCTTATCCTTTCCCGCAAAATCACCTTTAAAAAGATCTGGCAAAATTTTCTTAATAAAGTATTGTACGCAAACCAAGTCATCGAATTTCTTGATGGTTTCAAGACTTTCTTTGAACATTTGCATATAAACTGGGTTAGGATTGCCTAATTCAATTTCTCCATAGGCTTCATATAACAAATCTAATTTATCACAGATTGATAAAATCTTGCCTTCCAAAGTATCGTCTTTAGCTTCTGAAAGTCGCTTAGTGTAAATTTCTTGGAATTCCTTTGGAATTTCATCCTTAATGAACTTGGTTGTCATTGTTTCCTCAACGTCGCCAATCATCTTTCTAAGTTGAGGAGTTGCGTATTTAACTGGTGTCTTAATATCACCAATGAAACGCTCAGTATAATCATGGTTCAAGCTCTTTTCATAAAGGGCCTTCCAATTGACTTTCTTATTGCCATGAACTTCTTCGATGTCACCCATCATTTGTGCAAGCTCAGCTGTTCTAAAGCAGTGGTCTGCAACTGAGTGGTGATGATACTTGAAGTAACCTGGAGCACGATCAATTGACTCTAAACTGTTAAAACCTTGAATGTATGCATTTAATCCCATTTATTTTTCCTCCTCAACAACATAAAAATTTTTACTATGTTACCAAAAAAATAAACGAACTGCAAATATTCAATTACATTTTATCAGCGCCTAAAGCAGTAATAGTTGTTAAAGCTGCATCGTAATAATTATTTCGTGGTAAATGTTTAGCAAAAATATATTGTTGCGACATAAATAAGTTGTCGTAACCCTTTTTTCTGTTAAAGCTTACGGCATAGAAAATAGGTGCACTGAAGCTGGCAGATTGATAATTATTAATCGCCTTACCTTTTAAGGTATAACCAGCAAGAAGTACTGTGCGTTTACTGAAGAACTTCAGCATTCGATTCACAATCTTTTTAGCTAGTCGATCGTGGCTTTCTGCTAACATCATTGGCACACGGCAAGCATTAGCTGAAAAATTGCCATCATCTTTAGTGGCTATAGTATTCGGCTTTACCGGCTTAGCATTCGTAGCACTAACCCATGCAAAGTCTGGTACCAAGCCTGTTTTATGCCTGCGGCTAAGTTGATATAAACGTTTAAGCATTGTGTCTTTAATCGTCAGCCAACGCTTATCGCCAGTTGTTTTATAAAAATTATCAAAGAATTCCGGCATCACATCAGAAGTACGCATCAAATTATAATATTTAGACTTTTCATTAGCCCAATTACCTACCGTTAAGGTCTGAGTCTTGGCATTGTATTCATAGCGTAAAACATCCTGCAGGATTCTTACTGCCTCATCTTTGTAATAAATATTTTCATATTCTTTGCTTGCCAAAATTAATGCCTGGGCAATAAATAGATCACCATCTGTTGCAGTATTTTTATCTACATGCCACTTGCCGTTTTTTTCAACTTCGCGCCAAGACATTAAAAAGGTCTTTCTATGATTAATCGTTTCGCGATGTTTTAGATAAAAATTGTTTAATTGTTCAAATTGCTTTTTATTGCCAAAGCCGCGTTTAGCAGCTAAAGCTGAAATATACATGCCATAACCTTGTCCTTCAGATAAGGCCGTCTTTTTATTTGAATGAGGCGTCGTATTCACGTAGCTCTCATCTTGATTAATTTTGACAATATAATGGCTTTGCCATTGCTTATAAAAGGTGCTGCGCAACTGGCGATCATTGCTCAGTCTTACATAGGCCATGATTGCCGTAAAAATAGCAATTATCACTATAAAAAATAGCGGCATATACTTTAGTCTCTTCATTTTATCTTCCCTAGTTAGTCAGCAAATCTCTTCGTCTTAACCCATTTTGTTCCATCACGATGGAAAATTTTATCGCCAAATACTGAACAAACAGCGTGAATTGAAACGATGATGAACAATTGCGAATAAGTAAAATATGATGCTAGAGAAAGCCAAATTTGTTCAGTTGTGGCTTGTCCATATTGCGTGCACATAGCTACGTTTATTTGCAACATATATAGCAAAATCATCAATAGCCAATTAAGCAGTAAGATTTGTGCTAACAAAATGTTGCTAGAACTAATCGTAAATGGAAGCTGCACATATGGATTCCAAATGTGAATGACCATCGTGCATAAGTTAGCTAGGAAAATGAAGTTGGATAAGACAATAGCGGCATTAAACCAGAAAAAAGTACAAGAATAATAGAAAGTTTCTAGTTTTACGCGCCAATTACTCTTATCAAAAATATGCTTAAAATTATTGATAACTACTTCATAGTTACCCTTAGCCCAGCGAAGTCTCTGGAAATAGTAGTCCTTTAACCGTTCTGGTTCTTGCTGGAAAGCTTCAGAATTATAAGCTAAGGCAATCAACTTACCAGACCCCATAATCTTAAACGAAATATCAGTATCTTCTGTTAACGCACCATTACGCCAACCGCCAATTGATTCAACGTATTCTTTATTAATAATGAAATTAGTTCCAGGAATACGGCCGATCTTGAATAATTGCCAAATACCGCAGTGTTGGATTCGCTGCGTTACAACTATTTCCTGGTTAATACATCTAGTCAAAAAGTTTTGCTTAGCGTTACGCGTTTTATTACGACCAAATGCGGCCATGTAGCGCTCCGGATTTTCCTGTACTTTTTTAACTAAAAAATACAAAGCATTCTCTTCGGGCATCGCATCCGCATCATAAACGCCAAGATATTCACCATGAGCAATTTTTAGAGCATCATTTAATACACTGGCTTTACCACCTGAGCCGCTTCGTCTGATAACTTGAGCATTACTATCTTTATATTCTGGATTCTCTAATACCTTATCCAAAACATCGGCCGTATGATCTTCACAATTATCCGCATAAAACAGTACTTCTAGCTTATCTTTTGGATAATTCAAATTTAAAATTGCCGTTGCAGTTTTTTCAATTACCAATTCTTCATTGTGCGCTGGCACAACAATTGTTACCTTAGGATAGTGCTTTAGCGGTTCTACCTTAACCAAAAGCTTGCTGTGTTTAAGCCAAAAAGCGATTGCTCCACTTAAAGTAATGATCGACATAAGCAGAGACATCCAAATTGAAATAAGCGTGATTATTTGCATTGCATTATTCATCTTTATCTCTCCTTCTTGTCTTAATCAGCGTTTCTTCGACATTTCTGTATATTTTCAACGAACAAAAGAAAATGACGACAAAGCAGATAATAAAAATTAATGTAATAACAACCGCTAATGAATAAAACCAATCAGTCATTTTGATCATCCTTTAAGTATTCAACGATGATATCTGTTTCAAGACCGCTTTCAAGGTGTTTCTCTAATTTTCTCAAATCAGGGAACTTCTTATAATTGTCAAGATCAACTTTTTGAGCAGCTACTTTAAACTTAATCGGAAATTCTACATCCATATGTTGTAATTTCTTCTGCGTTTTTTCGTTTATCTTCTTAAAGGTCGAATCATCAAGTTGTGGGGAAATAACCATGAAAGTTCCATCCCCTGTGTAATAAATAAATTCACTCTTCAAACGTGTCTTTTTTAAGATCATAGAAATATTTCGTAAAACTTCCGCATGATATCTAGGGTGATATTCTTCAATTTGTTGGTGTCTAGCCCAATTAATCAGTTCAACGTTCATCCACAAATTCATATCAGAGTATTTAGCGAATTGATGCAATTCACGTTGATAAAATTTATTGGCATTATAGTAAGTCTGCAATTTTAAATTTAAATCGTAGTGTGACAAGTGCCTTTTAAAATCATCCTCATTTTTTTGCGTTATATTCCAATGCAAAACATGATGGCGCACCACGCTAAGCAAACTTGATTCAATAGGAAAAGCAATAATTAATAGGATTTTCTCATTAAATGGCATTACCACATAGCCTAACAAGAGAAAGCCAGTCGCAATCGTCGTTAGAATAATTATCAGCCAACTTACCGTATACCTAGATGAAAACAGTCCTACAAATATTGCTAAGATAAATATCATCGTTAATCCGTTAACCACATTGGATGAAAAGTAGTCAGCTACTCCCAATACGATTACCGGAAAGAGCAATGACAACATCAATGCAAAATATACTAGTCGAATATATTTTTTAGTCATTGTCTTATCCTCAATTCTTCAAAATTACCAATGCAAGAAAAAAAGACCACTAAGAAAAAGTTCTAAATGATCTCTACTTAGTAGTCTCTTTATTTCTTATTTTTTAAAAACAAGATTACTTGTTTTCGTCTTTTGCGGCCTTGTTAAGAAATGCAACAACTGCTGCTACGTGAGCAACACGCTTCTTTGCGTTTCTCTTGTTCTTAGGTCTTTGGTTTGGTTCACAACCAGTGTTGTAATTTTCACCTTTACGCATAGTACTATACTTCCTTTCAGATTTTCGAAAATCTAGTATAGTTTACCATGCCAGACCCTTCAGATCAAGTTTTCAATTATTTTAACATTGACCGCCGTTTTTTAAATCATCTGCAGTAACGGCTTCTGGTACGTATTGTGATACTGTTACGCCACCATCAATAATGCCGCTGTCTGATGACAAACTTAAAGTAGAATTACGTGCATTTACTACCAATCCTGGTTCAAAGAAAGTTGTCTCAGGTTCTGCAGTATATAAATCGAGACCCGCGTTGTTTTCAAGCTTAATATCGTATTTAGGATCTGCTTTAGGCAAAATTACAAATTGGAAGCTATCACCAATGGTGCATGTGCCGCCTTTTTTAGAATACTTATTTGATCCATCGTCCAAAGCTAGAATCACAATTTGATGATCTTTATCCATCTTGCTTTTAATAAAATCAGCTGCTTCTGGTTTAATGTTGATTGAAAATTTTTCTTGTGTCATATCCAATCCCTCGATTCATTTTATTACGTCTGTTATTCACTTACTTAAATATAGCACGTTTAAATGATTTTCCCTACAAAAATGCTCAAAAGTATTCTAAATCTTTAGTTTTTTCAAATTTATCATTGCAAGCCACCTTAAAAAGGCTCAAAATGATACATAGGGTTTTTAGACGATTGTAATACGTAAGGGGGACCTTTTATGACCGTCTTAAAGAATATTGCTAAAGATAGAATTTTACAGATTACAGTTTTAATTACAGTAGTTAGCCTTTTTTTTGCTAGACCGAGGCTTGCAGATATAAACTTCCATACTTTATGGTCTGTTGCCACTATGTTAACTCTGATCCAGATCTATGCTTATTTGCACGTTCTGGATGTTTTAGCGTACAAGCTTACGAGTATTGCGGATAATACGCGTAAGTTGAACATGTTGTTTACGGTTTTATCTGTTATCGCCGGCATGTTTTTGGGTAATGATATTACTGTATTAACTTTAATTCCACTTTATTTAAATATTGCTAAGCGCTACAAGTTGCCACAAATTTTACCAGTTACTTTAATTGGTATGGGTGCAAATATCGGGGCCGCGTTTACTCCTTGGGGTAATCCCCACAACATTTTCTTGGTTAGTCGCTTCAATATTACGCCATTAGTCTTCTTTAAATGGTCAGTGCCTTATTTGATTATTTCTATGATAATCATGATTTTGGTCTTTTTGTTTGTTCCTAAAGAAGAAATTCCAGTTCAAAAGACTGAACCTATTAGAATCAGCTGGCGTCCTACTATTATTACAACGGCTGTTTTTATCTTCTTCTTCTTTGGAGTTTTCAGAATCGTCAATATCGTTTGGCCAATGATTGTAGCGATCGTTTTAGCTCTAGCAATTAATCCGCGGATTATGCTTAAGATCGACTATGCATTGCTCTTAACTTTCACTGGTTTCTTTATCTTTATCAGTGATATCCAACAAATTCCAGCAATCGTTAACTTAATCCACATGACAGTTCACTCCGAGATTTCAACGTACTTCGCTTCAATTATTACTAGTCAAATAATGAGTAACGTTCCTTCAACTATCTTAGTTGGTAAGTTTACTAATTATGCGCAAGCGCTGTTTCTTGGATCAAACATCGGTGGTTTTGGTTCCGCAATCGGTTCAATGGCCAACATGTTAGTTATGAAGACATTCAACCAACATGCTACTGTTAGCCGCAAGAAATTCTTTATTCAATGGACGATCATGCAGTTTGCTGGCTTGATTATTTTAACCATCGTTGGATTAGGACTATTAATCTTTAGAATTTAAAATTTTTTCAAGAATGCTTTATCAGCATTCTTTTTTATTGTCCTTAAAACTACAATCAGATAAAATTTAAATAATATACATTTATTTATGAGGAGGATACTTATGACACCACTTTTATGGATCCTTTTAGCCATTGTTGTATTAATTATGGCTATCTACATTACTGCTTATAACGGCTTGCAAAGAGCCAAAGTTTACACAGACGAAGCTTGGAGTCAAATCGACGTTCAATTAAAGCGTCGTAATGATTTAATTCCTAACTTAGTTGAAACAGTTAAGGGCTACGCTAAACATGAAAGCGACACATTAGAAAAAGTTGTTTCTTTACGTAACCAATTAACTCAAGTTTCAGCTGACAATCACGAAGAAATTCAAAAGATTTCTAATGAAATTACTGATTCATTAAAGACAATTTTCGCTTTATCAGAAAATTATCCTAATTTAAAAGCCAATCAAAACTTCTTAAGCTTGCAAGAAGAATTGACCAACACCGAAAACAAGATTGCTTACTCTCGTCAACTTTACAATTCAAGTGCTGCTCAATACGATCAAAAGCTTTTGACTTTCCCATCAAATATTGTGGCTAAAATTCACCACTTCACTAAGGTTGACTACTTAGAAACCCCAAAGGAAGAAAAAGAAGTTCCAAAAGTTAAGTTTTAGAGGATACCAAAATGCTATACCAACAAATTGCACGTAATAAACGCAAAACTGTAGTGGTTATGGCTGCCTTTGTTATCATCTTAACTTTAGTTGGAGCAGGCTTCGGCTATTTACTTAGCGATACGCCATGGACAGGTATATTTATTGCATTAATAGGTAGTTTAATCTACCTACTTTTAGTAATGCGTGACCCTGCCAACATGGTAATGAGCTTGAACCACGCCCAAGAAATTCACGAGCAAGATAATCCTCAGCTTTGGCATATCGTCCAAGATATGGCGATGGTAGGACGCGTCCCTATGCCACGCGTTTTTATTATTAATGACCCCAGCCCTAATGCATTTGCGACAGGTCGTGATCCCGATCATAGTGCTGTTGCTGTAACTCAAGGACTACTTGATTTAATGGATCGTGAAGAACTAGAAGGTGTGTTAGGACACGAAATTTCACACATTAGAAATTACGATATCCGTTTATCAACTATCGCTGTTGTATTAGTTGGAGTTATCTCTTTTCTTTCTGGAATTGCCAGTCGCTTTATTTGGTTTGGCGGCGGAAGCCGAGATGATGACGACGATAATAACAATGCATTTGTAATGATTTTCAAGATTGTGGCAATTGTATTTGTTTTAATTTTAGGTCCATTATCTGCATCCCTTGCCCAAATGGCTTTATCCAGAAACCGCGAATTTTTAGCAGATGCTAGTTCAGTAGAATTAACTAGAAATCCGCAAGGACTCATTTCTGCTTTAACCAAAATCGAAGGCAGTCAGCCAATGAAACAAGCTGATCGCTCAAGTAGTGGCATGTATATCGAAAATCCATTTAAACATAGTGGCAGCCTTTTTGATACGCACCCACCTACTTCTGAGAGAATCAAAAGATTGCAACAAATGTAAATAAAAAAAGAATCTGGAAAATCCAGATTCTTTTTTTCTACGTAAAGTCAAGTCTCATCTAGGGTTAGACCTGATATTTTTAGATAATTGTCCTTGATTGTTTTTTGAGGGCCGATTTATTTTTCGTTG
>NZ_CABUIW010000073.1 GCF_902491705.1 uncultured Lactobacillus sp.
TTTCATAGATAGTACTTTATATATTTGTACTGTCTACTAAAGTAGGACTATATCACTTTTCAAAAACGGCTTTTACAATTAGATATAATTTTCTTGATACAGTCTTGGATATTTTTAAAAATGAGTTTAATTATCAAATGACTTTTTATACTGTTTATAAAACTGAAAATAATACTAGTTGGTATTCAGCTGCTAAAAGCCATAGCAATTTTTTTGAGCAAACTTTTTTAAACAAAAATGTACCTAGTGCAACTAACGATCCACTATTCTATAATTTTCTAATTTACTCAAAGAACAAAAATAATTGGAAAGGTATAGCTTTCAGTTCAGAGATGCCCGATTTTTGTGACACTTCTTTTTATCATAATTTTTCCAAAAGAAATATTGGCTCTGTGGCTTTAATTGCAGTAAATGATAATCCTGGCATTATCTTCTTCATTCTCAAATCTAAAGAAGAAGGTGACTTCAGTCTTGCTGAAAGGCAAATTTTAATTGAAATTCGTGATATCTTGCAAAAAGCTTTTACTTCCTATCAAAATTCACATCCACAATATATAAAGAATACTCAAGTAACTATTCCAGAATTAACCAAACGAGAAACAGAAATTTGGAATTTAATTGCGCAAGGAAAAACAAATGAAGAAATAGCTAGAAGTCTATCTATTTCTTATCATACGGTTAAAACTCATATTTTTAATTTATTTAAAAAATTACATGTTTCTAATCGGACAGAAGCAATTGAACTCAAAAACGGACAAAAGCCTTATTCTTTTTAATGAGAATAAGACTTTTTATTTAGTTCACTATTAATATTTATGAATGAATGTATTTTAACCATTTATGAAGATATAAATTATTACCAGTATATTGAAAACCATTTAATAATTTTGCATGTGCAGGTTTGGCTATCTTTTTAAAGCCTTGCATCGCCTTTTCTACTGGAGTTTCCATACTAGTATAAAAAGGAGCAACAATTTTGTTTTTAAAATCATACTCTTTAAAAAAAGTTGCCATTATTCTGGATGGCTCACCCCAGAACCAAATTGGAGAGCCAAGATAAATTAATGAATAATCATCCCAGTTAGAAATTTTATTAGCAATACTTGGATATGCATTTGTTTTTCCTTCAATATCGATTCGGTCATTCCATTGCATCCCATGAATTTCATAAGGATGAGTGGCTTTTAAACGAAAGATATCAGCATTTGTATATTTTTGTATTGCTTCAGCCGCTTTTTTCGTATTACCAGTTGCTGAAAAATAAACAATTAGTGCATTTTGCTTCATATATTATTTCTATCTCCCTGCTTTAGTCAAAGCTTCTTTAACTGCAGACTTTAAAGCTCTACTAGTCGTAGAAGCACCACTTACGGCATCAACATCATATGAATTCTTCGAAATCATTTCTTTAGGCAATTTTTTAATAGCTTTAGCACCGATTCCAGTTTCGCTTTGTTTCAATATTTCGATATTCTTTATCTTTTTATTATCATCTAAAGTTACACGAACTATTATTTCATCGCCCATGCCTTGATCACTAGAGCCTAAGTATTGGTTATTAGAAACTGTATATTGTTCTTGTGTAGAATTTTCTTCATTAGAATCTTCTGATTTTGTTGTTTGTTCTTTTGATGACTTAGGATAAATTGTTTCTAAACCCTCAATCTTTTCTTTAGGCCATGCAGCATTTTGCCCAGCAATTTTACCTGAAATCAAACATTCGGCTAAATTTTCACCAGTTTGATAACGACCAGCCCAAATGCCACCTAGTTCTCCAGCACTATATAAATGTCCAATTGGATGATTATCTGGATCTACTACCTGACAATGAGAATTTCTACGTGGACCACCTTGTGTATTTAAAATTGATTGTTGAACAGGAATTGCATAATATGGACCGTTAGCTGAAAATTCCTTTAAAGTATCTCCATTTCTGTTGAAAGCATAATCGTATTTTTCTTTTGCAAATACATTAAAGTCATGAACAGTTCTCTCTAAAATTTCAGGTTTGGCATCGATCTTCTGGGCTAATTCGTTTAAACTATCAGCTTTAATCACATTCTTTAAAGCATCTGGAACTGGATTACCTTCTTTAGCAGCAAATTTATCATATTGCTTTTGATCGAAAATAATATGTGGGTGACTTTGATTTTGTGGAACAAGCCATTTACCATGATTATAAACGTGACCATGACGATTGCCTTCATCTTCTCGATAATATCTTGAACCGTCATCCCCTACTAACATTACACTTCCGTCATAAGTTGCCTTCCAGTCAGCAATAACTAAATTGCCTCTTTCACCATCAGGTACTTTTAAAACCAATCCATGTAAAAAGCCGATCGATTCAAAGTTATTCATGTGCCATAGATCAGCACCGGCTTCTTCACCTAATTTGATACCAATTCCCTTGTTATAGAGTGTTCCGATTGGTGTTAGTTTATCAGCTCCTAAATAGTCTTCTTTCATTTGCTGATTATTTTCAAAACCACCAGTTGCCAAAACAACACCATTAGCTGCGGATATATTTCTTAAAACATGATCGTGGTCAATTTGAACTCCAACAACATTATTATCACTATCCATAATTAAATGTTTTGCAGGAGAAGAATACCAAACATCGATATTAGGTCTCTTTTTAACTTCTTTTCTTAATAATTTCCAAAGCCCAGCATCCATAAATCTATCAGTAACACTGAGCATATCGTGTTTATCGCTGCCTGGAAATTCTGGGTATTCAATGGTATTGCTAATTAATGGTCCACGTAATTTAGAAAATCTAGGATCATCGAAAAAATCATGCTTATAAGAATGTGGATGACTAACACCTAAATATCTTTTTAGATATGTTGTCATATTGGCCATACCTTCAACGAAAGTATCAACCATTTCTTCATCAGCGTGCATTGGTTTGGTTAATGCATGAAAGTACTCTTTTTCCGCATTATAATCTTCTGTTGTAGAAATCATTTGTGCAGAATAACGAGTATTTCCACCTTCATACCCTTCTGGAGCTGAATCAACTAGCAAAACTTTTGCTCCTTCATCTGCAGCAAACCTTGCAGCTGTTGCACCAGCTCCACCAAAACCTAAAACTATAACATCGTATTTTCTATAAAAATTAACATCATCTTTATTTAAACGAGTCATATTATTCCTCTTGTCCTAACTTTTCACCTAAAGCATATCCATAAGATAAAGTACCCTGATATCCACCGAAAGCATGCATCCCTGGATTTTCAATATAAAGATTCTCAATCTTGTTATCTAGCTTCTTTGGATGTAATAAGAAGTCGGCCAAAGTACCACCTAATCCAGAAATACTACCACCAGGAGCTCCAGAAAATCTAATCATAGTTAATGGAGTAGTTACATTCATTTCAACGATATGATCACGGATACCTGGGAAGTATTTTTCAGTATTTTTGATTGTTTGTTCAGCAATTTCATATTTCTTGTTAAAGTATTCGCTTGGTGGTAATTCAAGCCAGTCTTGAGGATTAGTTCCGATTGAAATATCGAGCTTGCCATAATGAGTCTTATCAGGAACATCCAAATGCTCAGAAGCACCAGAAACAGCATCAACTTCATTCTTAGGAGTTACTGAATCTAAGCTGAATACACATAAAATTCCTTTTTCAGAATGAACTGGATCAAAAATGTAATTATTAGCATCTTTTACTCCCAATTCTTCTGAGCTACAATCTAATCCCAAGTGAACTTCAACAAAGCTAGTAAAGTTTTCATAACCGTTGTAATCGCTAATTGCAGTTGCTGGAAGATCCTTTGGTGCAACCATTTCTTCATAAGTAACTAATGGACTGGCTGCACTAATGATCGTATCAGCATAGTATCTTTCACCATTACTTGTTTCAATACCGATTGCTTTTCCATCTTCTACCAAGATTTGCTTAACTGGTGTACCTAACTTCAATTCCCCACCTTTTTCTTTAAATTGTTCAGCTAAAGCATTAGATTCAGCTCCTGAACCACCAATAAAGTGTTGTGCTGGGTAAGCAAAGTAATAAATTGGGAAAATCATCAAGTCAAGAAAACTCAATTTAGGAATTGCACCAGAGTACATTGAAAGGTGAGTAATCGCATAGATTAGATATGGATTTTTAAAGTATTGACCTAATACTTGTAAGCCATTTTGAAAGGCATATTTAAAGAATACCGGATATTTTTCTTTAGATGCTTCAAGATCGAAATCTTCATAAACATCTACTTTATCAAGATTGTAATTGTAAATTTCTTGAAATTCGCGCCAGCACTCTTTAGCCATATCGAAGAACTTATTTATTGCTTCTTCTTCCTCTGGAAAATTCTTTAAAAGAGTTGCCTGATATGCATCTCCACCTTTAGTTGAGAAACTCATATCATATGGCCCTGTAATTACACGTTCAGTTGGAAGTTCAACTAAAGGCAGCTTATCAATAACTCCCATCTTTTGAAAAATCTTGTAAAGAGGTCCAGGATTATTCTTATTTCCCACACCAGAAATATGCTTCAAAGATCCTTCAAATTCATAATTACCTCTAATGAAAGTAGTAGCATAACCACCTGGTTTGTAATTTTTTTCAACTAGCAAGGTCTTTTTTCCTGCTTGTGATAAAGCAATTGAAGATGCTAAACCACTATTACCTGCACCGATTACAATCGCATCATATCTATTAGTCATTTTGCTTCTCCCATATCTTTATTAAAATTTACCTTGAGTACGAATTTTTCTTTCCTTAATGTCATGATCAAGTAAAAACTCTTTTCCGCTTTCTTCCCAGTGCTTGTTTCCAGAAAGATAGTAAGTCGTATCTTCTTCCGAATTGTTAATGATTCTTTCTATTTGGCTATCCCAACTCTCGTCAGTATCTAATCTGAGTGTAGATACATTAAAGTTTGGAATATTTTCCATATAATCATTTAAATCTTCACTATATGGGAGACTATAATCAGCGGGATCATAATAATATAGAGAAATATGCTTCTCATCTTGACCTAAAAATGCTTTTTCACGAATCATGCTGATAAAAGGTGTAATACCGCGATCTTGAGCAAGAAATACCAAATGATTTCCTTGATAAACAGGATTATAAACGAATTGACCACTTGGCTGGCCAACTGAGAACGTATCACCAACTTTAGAGTCATAAGCTAAATACTTTGAGACTTTATTAGCTTTATGTTCTACAAAAACAGAGATTTCAAAATATCCTTCTTCTGTTGGTGAAGAAACAATATTGTAATGTTGATGCAAATCTTGACCATCAATCGGTACATGAACTGTAATATATTGACCTGCTTCAAATGGTGGCATTTCACCATCTACTCTGGTTAAGCGAATACCACATTCACCTTCAGTAACTAAATGTTTCTCAACAATTTTCATTGTCATTCTACCTGGATGAATTCTCTTAACAGCGCGTTTCCACTCTGCTACTTCACCTGCATGACTAACACCAAATTTGTTCTTAGCTTTTTGATCTTGGATGGTTTCTTCATATTGCGGAATGCCGGACAAAATCTCAGCTATTTTTTCTTCTTTATTCATAATTTTTCTCCTAATAATTTTTGTTTTTCATTGTTGTTATTTTTTACACCATAATTATAGGTAGTAATGTAAGCCTTTTACTATCAGCCACTAGACTGATTTTTCTAATACTCAGTATTAGTTATTACCTTAATTCTTTAAAGCTGGATTATACTTAAATCAAGCTACTCATTATTTATAAGCGAGGAATAATATGACTCAAATTCATAAAATTTATTTATTATCTGATACACACTTAATCGCTGACTCTTTACATGATCAGGGAGCTGCTTTTCAAAAAATGCAGCTAACTAGTGCTGGCAAAGACCTTAATCATCAAGAAATCATGCTTTCGGCTTTTGTTAGAAAAATTCTTAATGATAAACCTGATGCTGTTGTTATTACTGGTGATTTAACTTTTAATGGCGAAAAAGTATCTGCTGAAAGGTTAAAAGAGATCTTTCATCCCCTGCAAAAAGCAAAGATCGACTTTTTCCCATTACCTGGAAATCACGATATTTATGACGGTTGGGCTAGGAAATTTGATAGAGCTTATCAATATTTAACGCCGCAAATCTCACCTTACGACTTCAAAAGTATTTTTAGGGACGCTTACGATAAAGCTGTAAGTTGTGATCCTAGTTCTTTAGCATACAGTATTAATTTCAAGCAAAAATATCGATTAATCTTTGCGGATTCAAATATTTATGGCAATCAAAATTCCAACTCTCACCCTATTACCAACGGATTTATCAAAAAAGAGCAATTGAAATGGATTGAACAACAATTAAAAGTTGCTCAGCAAAGTAACCAATACGTTCTTTTCTTCATGCACCACAGTCTGAATAATCATAACAATATTGTTAATGGTGGGTTCACTCTTGATAATGCTCAAGAATTAAAACAATTATTTACTAAATACAACGTAAAAGTATCTTTCACTGGACATATCCATGCACAAAATATTGCTAGTTCTGCATCTGGCGTAGATATAGCTTCATCATGTTTCTCTATGTGTGATCAAGGATATGGAATTATTACATTAGCTGATAACAAGTTAGAGTATCACAGATTTTCTTTTGATCCCATTCCATATCTAACCGATGAAGAAAAACGACTATTACCTACTGGCGATTACCACGACTACTTGAAGAAGCTATTTATTCAAACCAATGAAATACAGATGCAAAATTTCAAGAAAAGATTCCCATCTGAAAATGATTTTGATACCGTAATGAATCTAATTAATCAGCTGAACTATAATTTTTTCATTGGTAAAAGTAATTATTCTAGTGCACAAAAAAAGGAAATTGAAAGTTCAATTTCCTATCAACTAGTCCAAAAATTTCTTCCTGAGATGAAAAAGTATGTGGACTCATTATTAGCAATTAAGCAAAATAGTCAGCATGTTTTTATTACTTTGTAAAATGTGGTACAATTTATTGTACAAGATAGAAGGAGGCGTGTTCTATATGGATGCAGTAAACTACAGTAACTTTAGAAAACGACTTAAAGATTATTTTAAAAAAGTTAATGAAGATAGTGAACCATTAATTGTTACTAACAAAGATCCAGAAGATAATGTTGTTATACTAAGTAAAGACGAATATGATTCATTAATTGAAACTCTATCTATTCAATCAAATTCATATCTTATGAATAAGATTAATGCCGGTAAAGAAGAAGTTAAAAATAATCAATTATCTCAACACGATTTAATTGATCCAAATGATAAGGGGTAAAATCTATGTTGAGTTGGACAAGTAACGGGTGGAATGATTATCTTTACTGGCAACAACAAGGCGATAAAAAGAAAATTAAGCGTATTAATAAACTGATAAAAGATATTCAGCGACATCCTTTTGAAGGAATCGGAAAGCCAGAAGGCCTAAAGAACGATTTAACTGGTTTATGGTCAAGACGAATAGACGCAAAAGATCGTTTAATTTATAGTTTTGAAAGTAATGATATTATTATATATTCTTGCAAAGATCACTATTAATCAATAATATGAAAAAGGTTTGGTCCATGTTTTTAGGACCAAACCTTTTTCATATCCATCTAATTAAGCTCATTCTGCAAATTAGCTAAATACTGTGTAAATAATTCCACCAATTTCTTTTGATCAGCATCACTCATTTTCAGAAACGCATTATTAGCACTATTTACAAAAGGAAATATCTTCTTTTGGATATACTTCTCCCCTTTTTCAGTTAAATTGATAATCTTAACTCGCTTATCAGAAGGTGAACTAGTTAAAATTACCAATTTTTTATCAATCAACTTCTCTATCACAAAGTGAATCGTTTGCTTAGGTAAATACGTGTGCTCGATCAAAGATTTTTGCGTACACTCTTTAGGATGCTGTGAAAGAACATACAATACAGTGATTAACGTATCAGTTAAGCCCACCTTTTTTGCATTGTCTTTATAAATAGACTGAAACAGCAGCATCTTTTGCGATAATTCTCTTATTTCGTCAAAATCTTTATTCATAGTTACTTCCTTTAATTCAATAATCTTTAGATTAAGCTTGATTGTCGATAATTTCAACTTTATAATAATTAGTACAATATTGGACTAATTTAAGGAGAAGATTTTAAATGAAATGGTTTCTTGACGATACGCTACATCAAAAATACTATCCTGATAACCTGCTTTATAGACATTACCAAGATGATGTTTGGGGTATTCCACCACACAACGATGAAAGTATCTTTGAGCAATATACTATTGCGATGTTTGCGGCAGGATTGAGCTGGAACGTATCTTTTTTGAAATATCCTAAACTCACCAAGGCTTTTCACAACTGGAACCTGGAAGAAATCAGCAAGATGAAATCCGAAGAAATTAACACTATGCTCAAAAATAAAGGATTAATCCGCAATAAACGAAAAATGGAAGCTACAATTGCTAATGCCCAACTGGTTCTTAAGATTCAGCAAGGATATGGCTCTCTAGATAATTATCTCTGGGAGCTTGTTGGATATAAGCAAGAGCGAAAAGAAGTTCAAAGAATTGCCGATCTTGGTACTACCTCTCCAACTGGCGATCATGTATCTAAAAAAATGAAGGAGATTGGTTTTAAATACGCCGGTCCTGTTTCTATCTACTCTTTTTTAGTATCTATAGGAATTATCAGTGCACGACCTGATAGAAAAGGAATTGAAGATAATCCTAAAGAAAATATCGTTTTAGCAAGGGAGCAAGGGCCTAATACTTTTAATGCTTAAAAAGCCTAGCTATGATACGAAATGAAGTGGGACCTAAAAAGTAGACATTTTAAAACATAGGATTAATAGAGGCTTGATTCCGATATTCTTTCGGAGTTAAGCCTTTTAATCTGCTCTTTATCCTTTCTTCGTTATAGTATTTGATATATTCCTCTATAGCTTGAGC
>NZ_CABUIW010000074.1 GCF_902491705.1 uncultured Lactobacillus sp.
TTGTTCTTTATTAAATTTAGTCATAATAAAAGACCCAAAAGTGTCTAACTTTTGGGTCTCACTTCACGGATCGATGTGATCCGCTTTTTATTTTGAATAGGCCTTGTGAATTTTCAGTAGACTGAAAATCTAGAGGATTTTAGCGAAAATTTTCAGTTAACTGAAAATTCTGAGGAATTTCTGTTTAATTTTCAGTAGACTGAAAATTATGCTTCTTCATGATGGGATTTTTTCTTGCAAATTAATATTTGTAGTAGATAGACTAAGGAAAGAACGGTAAAATAATAGTAATTGATAGATTTTATTTACCCTATGGGGAATGTAAACAAGTTAGGAAACTCCTGTGGATATCTCAAAGCTTGGCTTTTATTTAACCCAAGAGGAAACATTCATTTTTGCAGCGTTTAACTATGCTGCTTTTCTTTTTATAAAAATATTGTTGCAAATGCAACAAAAATAAACTAATATATCTTCTGAGGTAAAAATATGCAAGAAGATGTTTTAAGAAAAATTGGCACGATTGCGCGGTCATTTGATTCAATCGCTAACATCGAATTCAAGGAAATGCAGCTAACGCGTGGGCAATATTTGTATTTGGTCAGAATTGACGAAAATCCTGGAATTATTTCAGAACGTTTGGCTGAAATTTTAAATATTGATCGAACGACAACTGCTCGTAGCGTGCAGAAATTAGTCAATAATGACTTAGTAGTTAAGAAGGCTGATTCAAACAACAAGAAAAATAAAAAGCTCTTTTTGACTGCAAAAGGACAAAAGCTAGTCAAAATAATTGAGCGAGAGAATAAATATTCAAACGAGACGTCGCTCGAAGGATTGACAGATGACGAAAAAGATACATTGCTTCGCTTGCTAACGAAAGTTGCGGAGAATGCCAGTGAGAGCTGGAAATTTGTTAAGAATGGCGGTAGAAGGGAATACTAATATGGAATACACAATTAAGAATGTAACGATTGATGATTTGAAGAACTTACAAGAAATTTCGCGTGAGACTTTCAAGAAGACTTTTGACCCATTTACTAAGCCAGATGATATGGCTGAATTTTTGAAAGATAGCTATGCGGATGAAAAATTGACTGGTGAGCTTGAAAATCTTGATAGCCGATTCTTTTTCTTGATGGTTGATGGTGAAGTCGCTGGATATTTGAAGGTGAATGTTGGGGATGCACAAACTGAGCGATTGAGACCGAATGCATTGGAAATCGAGCGAATTTATTTAAGAGAACAATTCCAGCACAAAGGCTTGGGATCAGTATTATTTAATTATGCTGAAAAGCTTGCTTATGATGAGAAGAAGGATTACTTGTGGCTGGGCGTTTACGAAAAGAATATCAATGCCCAAAAGTTCTATGCTAAAAAGGGTCTTAAACGCGTTAGTCAACACGTCTACCCAGTAGGCGATGATCCGCAGGTTGATTATTTGCTGGTTAAGAAGTTGGATTAGGATTGAATTTATGTAAAAATTCCAACATAATATAATGGTAGAAAAATAAAATCAAAGTAAATGAAAAATGCCTTTTGGTATAATTTGGTTGGCTCTAGAATAAGGATCTTTTAGTATTTTCTCCACGCATGTGGAGGGGTGACAAGTAAGCTAGAAAATTATACTAACTAGGGTTAATTTTATTTACTGTGAGAAGCAAACTAATTCTTTAAATGATTAGTTTGCTTTTTTATTTTGCAGTATGTATTTGATAAGGGGGGTTAATAAATACGTTATAATTAATTTATTAATTAAAATTATTAGTGTTTCAATTCAAGCGATTGTCATTATTAGAAATAGAAGAATATAAATGTTTGGAATATTTGGTAGCAGACCTATATTAAAAGAAATAATTAACGATAGATTATTAAATTTAGGGATTAAAGCAAATTTTATTTGCGGTCATAATAGAGATTGGTTTATTGCATTTGATGACAAAAATATCTATTTTACTAAATCGGGAATTAGTAAAAAAGTATATTTTGCACCGCTTAAAGATCAATATTTCTTTGTTCATAAAAATATAAATGGTACAAAAATATGTTCACTTCAAAATGGATTCTTTTATTCTGGTGCAAATGATAGGGAATTTAAAGAAATAAAAGAATATGTTGTTGAACATGGAGCAATTTGGTATGAAGGAAATAAAAGCCAAAGATTTTTTGATTTTATAAATAAATATGATGTTTTTCAATTACCAACTGGCAAAATTATAGTTGATAAGTTTGGAAATATTGTCTGTTTTGCTAAAAAAAGAATTTTAACTAATATTGATTCATTAGCATTTGATCAAATATCCAAAATGGCATTTTTTGTTGAAGGAAATGCTGTAGGTACTGTAAATACTAACGACGATGATTTCGAAGATATGATACTAACCGGAAAGGAAAATGAAATAGGATTATTGCTAAAAGATCTTAGTGATGATCAAATAAAAACTTTTAAGGCAGAAGCTGATGCTAGAAATGCACACTGGGTAAAATATAAGTTAGTTGTAAAAATTTTACACGATAACATAAATTCAGATCTTTTTGCTAATGAAACTTTGGACTTTAAAGTCCCCTCTGTTGACATTATATATAGTACGGAAGACGATCCAGATGTTGTTAGTTTTGGAAGTGATCAACAAAATCAAAAATTTTTAATTACGTATGGATTTAGTGAATATAGTGATTTATATAAAAAATATCGTTTAGAGACTAATTTTAAAGCAGTAAGTTCAGATTCACTTAATGATAATAGATCATCGTATTTAACTTTTGAATATGATGATAAGGATAGATTTGAAGCAGCTTGTGCATTGATTAAAAATTTATCAGAAGTAACTAAAAAGAGAAAAATCAAAGTTCCTGATAATTTACAAAAGGCACAAAAAAATATCGAACAACTTGATTTAAAGCCAGACTCACAATTAAAAATTTTAATTGATAATGAAAATTATCTACCAAGACCTAGTTTGAATGAATTAGGATTAACTTCTAATAATATTATGTATATTGTGGATGACTTCAAACATATTAAATTTGCTAATGATTTACGAGATGATGAATATGTTTTGTATGATTATAGAGAACATTTTGGAAACGGTGATAAGGAAGAACACTTTTTCGAAAATTATGGCTATGGAATGGCAAATTATTATGATTTGAAATTATATAATTCAGACAATAAAAAAATCAAAATTACAATTGTCACTTTAGTGGGGTCTGATACTGAACAAAATACTTCAGATATGTTAGAAAAGGTTTTCTTGAAGAAAGGCTATATTCCTGAAAAGAAAAAGATTGAAACATCTAAATATAAAATTCCAATTAAAGAGTTGAGAGAATTAAAGTCTCTATTTGATGACGGAATTATAACGCAAGATGAATTTGATGCTAAAAAGAAACAATTATTGAATTTATAAAAGAATGGGTTCTAATAATTACTCATGATAGTTTTAAATCTACGATAGAGGGAGAATAGAATGAAGATATTAAAAAATATATTTGCATTAAGTATTGCAGGTATTATTTTAATTAGTGGCGTTGCAATAACAACACCTACAGTTCAGGCAACTAGTGCTTATGATAATTGGGTAAAGAAGGATTCTAATAAGTCTAGTTTATATAAAGTTGTGGTAACTAAGCCTATTACAATTTACAAGGCTAAGTTTCGTGGCTTTTATGTTTTCAAGGGTAAAGCTGAGCATGTTAAACCGGGTACAATCCTTTATATCCATACTTATGGTGATAAAGGTGAAGATTGGATAATGACTCATAGTAAATCTAGTAATGTAACGAAGTTTTATCCACATAAAACTGTAGGTTGGTTCGATACGTATTCTAAGCATGAATATGTTGATCAAGGATATTTCTTGGGTAAAAAGAATAGAGTAGGTAAGGGTTATACTTTTACTTGGAATCAATATGTAAAATTAGTGAAAATGGGTTTATGGACTACCAACCGTCATGATCAATCGTGGAAGAAAATCACTAAGTATGTTGAATCATTAGATTTAATTGCCGAATAAAAATCATATTATGTAATTAGTAAACCATGTAAAGAAATTAAAAACAGCATTTCTAGAGATATTCTTTCTAGGAATGCTGTTTTTATTTTGCAGCATGTGCTTGATAAAGTTGATCGAACCGAATTTATACAGAGTTTATCAATGAATACGTTATAATTAACTTATATTTTGGATTTGGAGAGTGCAGATTATGGCAACTTTTGATGAACTTGTTAAGCAAGTAAATGATAACTTAGATAAGCCTAGAGATAGAGGTACAGCCTTTGAAAAAATGGTTGTTGCTTATCTTAAGAATGAACCAGCTTACAAGCAGAAATTTGAAGATGTTTGGATGCTAAATGAAGTTCCAGCAGAATATCATATTTCTAAAAGAGATACTGGTGTAGATATTGTTGCTAAAGGCTACGATGGTAATCTTACAGCAGTGCAAGCCAAATTCTATAAAGGTAAGGTTGGCAAAGCTGGTATTGATTCATTTGTTGCAGAAACTGGTAAAAGTGTTTATTCTGCAGGGATGCTTGTTTCATCTATTGATGAATGGAATAGAAACGCTAAAGCTACTCTAGAAGATACGACTAAGCCATTTAGTATCATCGGGCTTAGCCAGCTTAGACACGCTCATTTTGACTGGCAAAAATTCTCATTTGCAAAAGAGAATGACAACTTATCTAATAAAAAGCCTAAAAAGTTACGTAAATATCAGGAGACTGCTATTAATAAATCACTTGAATATTTTAAAGATCATGATCGTGGCAAACTTATCATGGCTCCTGGTACTGGTAAAACCTTTACAAGCTTGAAGATTGCTGAAGCATTGATGAAAGATCAAAAGAAACATGTCTTTAATGTTTTATATCTAGTGCCAAGTATTCAATTATTGTCACAGACCCTATTTAATTGGAATGATGATGTTTCAGATAATATCCATATGACTTCATTTTCAGTTGTTTCAGATTCTAAGGCCAATCAAAAGAAGGGCAAAGACGATGATGATCTTGGAGCAAAGGATATTGGTTATGAACCTACTACTAATGTAGAAGAATTGATGAACCACTATAAATTAACAGATGCATATGAATTATCTAATGATATGCGGGTTATTTTTAGTACCTATCAATCGATTGACGTAATTAAGCAGGCACAAAAACAAGGCTATCCAGAATTTGATTTAATCATTGCTGATGAAGCACATAGAACGACAGGTGCTATTGCTAAAGAAGAAGGCGATAGTACATTCACTGAAGTTCACTCTAATAATAATGTAAAAGGCAAGTTGAGACTTTACCAAACTGCTACTCCTAAAATCTATGGTCAAAATGCTAAGAAGAAGGCTAAAGAAAAAAGTATTGTTGTTTCATCAATGGATGATAAGTCTATTTATGGTGATGAAATTTTTAGATTAGGCTTTGGGGATGCAGTAGCTCAAGGATACTTAACTGATTATAAAGTTTCTGTTTTGGCTGTTAGTGAATCTTATATTAATAAAGACATGCAAACCGTTCTATCTGCTGATAATCAACTTAAGGTTGATGACATTGGTAAGATTATTGGTGTTTGGAATGCTATGGTTAAACGTGATGGTATTACTGGTGAAATTACCGGTGCACCTATGAAACGTGCGATTGCCTTTTCAGATACTATAAGGCACTCAAAAATTATTTCTAATGAATTTAATCAAGTAGTAAATGAATATCTCGATACTCAATCAACTGAAAGCTTTAAAGTAGATGTCCATCATGTTGATGGTGGTTTGAATGCTCTTAAAAAGGAAAAAGAAATTGATTGGTTAGGTAACGATAACATTGAAGAAAATCATGCTCGAATCTTATCAAATGTTCGCTTCTTAACTGAAGGAATAGACGTGCCTAATCTTGATGCCATTATTTTCTTCAGTCCTAAAAGGTCACAAGTTGATATAGTTCAAGCCGTAGGACGAATTATGAGACGATCAGAAGATAAGCAATATGGTTACATTATTATACCTATTGTTGTGGCTGATGGCGTTGATCCCAACATTGCTTTAGATAATGATAAACAATATAAACAAGTTTGGCAGGTTTTAAATGCTTTACGAGCTACTGATGAAAGATTTGATGCCGAAGTAAATACACTAGATCTAAATAAAAAGAAATCTGGACGAGTTGGAATTATTGGTGTTAATTCAAATCCAACAGGTCCCGTTACGGAGGGTAGTCATAAACAAGAAGATCAAAAAGTAGAGCAATTGGAACTTCCATTACATTGGAAAGAAATGCGTAGTGCATTCTATGGTAAGATTGTTCAACATGTTGGTGATAGAAGATATCTTGAGGATTGGTCAAAAGACGTAGCAGATATTGCCAAGATGTATGTTCGCAGGATTAATGACTTAATTGAGAGCAATCAAGGTGCAAAGTTAGCCTTTGATAAATTTGTTAAGTCTTTACGCTACAATATTAACGATTCAATTGATCAGGAACAAGCAGTAGAAATGCTTGCACAACACTTAATAACCGAACCTGTATTTGACGCTTTATTTAGTGACTATGACTTTGTAAGAAATAATGCAGTTTCTAAAGCAATGAATGATATTATTTCTGCTTTCAAAGTATTCGGATTTGCTAAAGAACAAGAAAAATTAAAACCATTCTATGATTCTGTTAAATTGCGTGCTTCTGGCATTGATAATGTTCAAGGAAAACAAAAATTTATCATTCAATTATATGACAGTTTCTTCAAGACTGCATTTCCACGAGTAACTGAATCAATGGGAATTGTCTTTACTCCTGTTGAAGTTGTAGATTTTATTGTTCATTCAGTTGATTGGGCATTAAATAAATACTTCGGTAAATCATTGGCAAGTAAGAACGTTCATATCCTTGATCCGTTCACTGGGACTGGCACTTTTATTACCAGAACTCTGTATTATTTGAAACAGCAAATGGATGAGGGAAAAATCACTTATGATGATATTCTTCGTAAATACATGCATGAACTGCATGCAAATGAAATTATTTTGTTAAGTTACTACATAGCATCTATCAATATTGAGGCAGTATTTGATGAAGTAAATGGACCAGATAGAGGATACAAACCATTTGAAGGTATTGTTTTAACTGATACGTTTGAAAGTACAGAACGTGAAGGTACTTTGAATGATGATATGTTTGGGGAAAATAATAAGCGCTTAAAGAAACAACAAGAAGTTCCTATTACTGCAATTATTTCCAATCCGCCTTATTCAGTAGGACAAAAGAACGCAAATGATGATAATGCAAATATTCATTACCCAAAGTTAGAAAAGCAAATTGAAAAGACTTATGTTCAAAATAGCAATTCTCAACTAAGTATGAGTGTTTATGATAGTTATATTAAGGCTTTTCGTTGGGCGAGCGATAGAATTGGTGAACACGGTGTAATTGGCTTTATAACTAATGGCAGTTTCTTAGACAGCAGTAGTACTGATGGTTTTAGATCATCTTTGTATAAGGAGTTTAACCACCTTTATATTTTTAATTTACGAGGAAATCAAAGAACTCAAGGAGAGCAGTCTCGTAAAGAAGGTGGCAAGATTTTTGGTTCCGGAAGCCGTGCACCTATCGCAATCAGCATTTTAGTTAAAGACGGATCAAATAATCATGCTATTTATTACCATGATATAGGTGATTATTTAGCTAGAAAGCAAAAATTGGCTATTATTAAAGACTTTGAATCAATTAAAAATATTGATTGGAAATCTATTAAGCCAGATAATAATCACGATTGGCTAAATCAACGTGATCCAAATTATAGAAAATATGATTGGATTGCTGATGATACTAATACTTTTAAAGGCGTTTTTAAAAATCATGCAATGGGAATACAGACTAATAGAGATTCTTGGGTTTACGGTTTCTCTAAAGCTAAAGTAAATAAAAATGCTGAACGAATGATCTATAACTATAATAATGAATTAGCTTTGCAGAAAAATTTCACTGGTAAGAACTTTATATTAAATCGTGATCCTAAGTATATTAAATGGACCAGAAAATTAGAAAGAAGTTTTAATAAAAAAGAAGAAATAGACTTCAATTCTAAAAAAACAACTTTCTCCATGTACAGACCTTTTACTAAGAAGTGGCTTTACTATGATAAGGCGGTAATTGAAGAATCAAGGCTTTATTATACAAAATTTGGCAAAAATAATATGGTGCTTTTTACAACTGGCAGAGGTGCCAACCGACCTTTTTCTGCTTTAGTAATGAATGTTCTTCCTAATTTGCATACTCTCGATACTGGTCAAGGCTTCATGCGATACGACAACGAAATTAACCCCAATGAACTTATTCAACCAGATAGAGATAATATCACTGATTCGTTTGCTAAAAAAATTGGTTTGAGTAAAGATGACGTGTTTGCATATGTTTATGCCTTACTTAACTCTAAAGAGTATCAAAAAAAGTATGCCAATGATTTAAAGAATGAAGTGGGACCTAAAAAGTAGACATTTTAAAACATAGGATTAATAGAGGCTTGATTCCGATATTCTTTCGGAGTTAAGCCTTTTAATCTGCTCTTTATCCTTTCTTCGTTATAGTATTTGATATATTCCTCTATAGCTTGAGC
>NZ_CABUIW010000075.1 GCF_902491705.1 uncultured Lactobacillus sp.
TAGTGAATCGACTATCCCGTCGGATAATCAATTCACTATTAAGCTTAGAATGTTTTGTTTTGTGGTGATTCAATAATATCAAGGAAGACGCTGGAAGTATACAAAAAGAACGATGAAATTCTGAATGAACTTCATCGTTCTTTTTTTGGTCTAAGGAATTAGTTTTTTCCCAGACACTTTTTTATGGATTCATTTTAGATCAAAATTTTATATTGAGTTTTAGTTATAAGTACCGACCTTGTTGATATGAACTAAAACTTTTTCACCGTGTGGTGAAGTATTGGTTAAATCAAAACTTACGTCTCGTCCTGCGCGCATACCGTGGTGTTCGCCGTTAACCCAGTGTGAGTTATTAGTTACATCATAGACTACGCCGTTTACGGCAATATAAGCTGGACGACCGTTTTTGCCGTCATAATTTGACAGAGTTTCCTTAGTGAATTTTTTCATACAGAAGCTCCTTTCTAAAGTAAAATTGCATTACATTAATGGTAACACAGTGTCACTTTTAAAAGAAGCAATCTAACTTTTCTTACGGTATTCTTATGAAAGATGGCCGCGCCAACCGGCAATATCCCAATCTAAGAAATCATAATTCAATTTTTTGCCATAAATTTTCTCATAGGCAGCTACTTTTTGCTTGTAGTCTTGTTCCATCATGTGGTGGGCATTTTCATTAGCACTTAAAGAAACATCAGGATAAATAGGTGGCAAGACATGCACAATATATTTGGTTTCGTAGAAGTTAGTATCTTTCTTTTCTACCTTAGGTAAATCCTTGATTTCTACAAAAGTGGAAATAACTGGCACATTTTGCTTAGCCGCAAAATAGTATGCACCACGTTGCAACTTACGAGGCTTACGATAGTTCCACCACATTTCTTGTTCAGGATAAATCAAAACCCATTTGTTTTGGTCAAGTGCCCGACTTAGGTGTTTAGGGAACTCGTTAGCAATATAGCTAGGGCTTTGCACCAAAGGAATAGTTCCAACATAATTCATCAAGTAGCGGAAAATTCCTGGCAGCATCAAGTTTGTATCTTCAATTACGATTGCAAGTTGATGATGCATTTTATCTGCTAGTAATTTCATTGGAAGAGAGTCGATTTGATTATAGTGGTTGGTAGTAACGATAGCACCACCAATAGGTAAATTGTTTAAATTCTCTAGTCCTTTGAATTCGGTTGAACCGGCTAAAGTTTTGGCTAAAGTATCAAATAATAAATGTCCGATGCGGTTATTAACTTTACTAGAAAAAGTTTTGCGATTTTCCCAATAGTCATTAACTAACTTCAATCTTTCATCAAGCGACATTTGTGGATCACCGATTTCGACTTTAGCTGTAAAATCTCGGTCGTTAGCAGCTTTTTGAATATTTTTAATTACTTGCTCTCGGTTATCGCCAAAAATCATAGTTTAACTGCCTCGCGTTCTTTAACTCTTGCCCAATTATTAGGATCTTTTTCTGTCTTATCTTCTTTTAAGAGCATATGGTTCAATTTTTGTCGGTCTTCTTCACGCTGTTTGTCAGTGTAATTATCAAGTTCAGCTTTTAATTCATCGTAGAACTTGGTTTCTTTAGCATTTTTCCAGAAGTAATTTTCATATTGAATACCTGTGAAATGCCATGGCTTGAAGAAAAGATTGTAGTGAATCAAACCAGGATCTTTAATTGGTTCGGTGTTTTCATTAGGCATGGCATCCCAACGTGGATCAAGGTGTAAAATACTGCCTTCCCCCATTTCATTAAGGTAATCTTGATCTGGTGCAATACAGTCGAAGTGATATTTTTCAAGTAAATCCATGAAATGATCGATAAAATGCTTGTCGCGGAATTTCTTTGCATTCATTACAAGCATTCCTGAGTTAATGTACTTCTTTGGATCAAGTGCCAAAACATCTTTGATATATTTGACCATCTTAGGAACAAATTGGATTGAGGAGTCAGTGCAGGCACCAAATAAATTGTCACCCAAATCTGTATTGTAAAGCTTGGCAATGTCGTCGTTAACTATGGTGTCACTATCGATATAAATTGCTTTGTCATATTGTGGAAACAATTCAGGGATGAATAGACGGTAGAAGATTGACATAGTGAAAAAGTCGGCTCGCAAGAAGTTTTCCTTACGATTTTGAATTGGTTTAACTAAATCGTCATCAATATGGAAGAACTTTACGTGAACATTTTTACTGCTGAACGCACTTAAATCCTTTTTGTGTTCATCTGACAAGTCTTGGCTTAAGAAATATATAGTGTAATCTGTGTCAGGACTTGCATATTTAACTAAAGAATTTAATGAAACTGCAGCATATTTAGTGAAATCATCGCTAATGCTGTAGAAAACTGGTACTGTCATATTTTTCCTTTCTTAGTCAATTTTGACTGATTCGTGCTTTTTAACTTTTGCCCAAGTATTTGGTTCTTTAGCAATTAAATCGACTTTTTGAGCCATCCATTCAAGGTCAGCGCGAGCCTTTTTACGGTCTTCGTCAGTAAAGTCAGCTAATTGCTGCTTTAATTCATCGTAGTAAGGCGTAGTTTTAGCAACATCCCAGAAATAGTGGGCATATTGAACGTCTTCGAAGTGCCATGGCTTGAAGAAAAGGTTGTAGTGTACGATCTTGGGATTTTCGATT
This sequence comes from uncultured Lactobacillus sp., assembly GCF_902491705.1. Taxonomy (GTDB): domain Bacteria; phylum Bacillota; class Bacilli; order Lactobacillales; family Lactobacillaceae; genus Lactobacillus. Next base: position 2,638 of record NZ_CABUIW010000075.1, read on the forward strand.
TCGGGGATGCTTTCGTTAGGCATAGCGTCCCATTCTTTTGGTAAATGATAAATCTTGTCTTCACAAATTTCGTTCATGTAGGCTTGGTCTGGGTCGACATTATCAAAATGATATTTACCCATTAAGTAATAGAATTTATCGACGAAATGCTTGTCGCGGAAGGCCTTCATGTTAAACAAAATTACACCGTTGTTAATGTATTTTTCGGCAGGCAAAATCCCTTGGCATTCCTTAATGTACTTTTGTAAAAGTGGCATGTAGCGAATGGATAAGTCAGGACAGCTGGCAAACATGTTGTCGCCGATTTCAGTATCATATAAGTCAGCAATGTCCGCGCAGATGATGGTATCGGCATCTAAATAAACAGCCTTATCATATTGTGGGAATAATTCAGGGATGAATAAACGATAGAAAATTGACATGGTGAAAAATTGTGCACGCAAGTAATTTTCTTTGGTATTGTGAATTGGCTTAACCATGTCATCGTCAATATGAAAAACATTAACGTGAATATTATCGGTGGACATGCCTTCTAGGCTCTTTTTGTGTTCAGGGGTGATTTTTTGAACCAAAAGAGTGATGGTATAGTCCTTGTTTTTATCTGCGTGATCAATTAATGACTGAATTGATACATAAGCATATGGCGTGTAGTCGTCACTGATAGTGTAAAAAACTGGAATTGTTTTCAAAATAAGTCCTCCAAAAAATATTATTCTTTCAAGTTGTCACGTAATTTAAGATACTCGTTTAGCAAGTCATCGTATTCATGCAAGTGAAGCACACTGTGAACACGTTTAACATCCCATGGCTTAACTGTTTGAGTATGGAAATATGGCCAAAAGCGAAAACTAGTAGTAAAGTGCTGAATTTTGGTGTTCTTTTGCAAGCGATACTGTTCGTTGTAGCGACGCGGCACAACACGTTTAGCCACAGCCAATTTGTTGATGGCTGATTGATCTGGCAAAAACATTTTCTTGGTTTGCATCATGTGACGTACCTTAGCAAAAAGACCAGTTTGCTTAATTTTTTTCATATTTAAAAGCAAGACACCAGAGTTTAGATAATCAAAAACGCGCTTGGTTTTAACATTATGGAAGAAGAATCTTCCCCAGTAATCGAGTACACCTACTAATTCGATCCCGGTGATATTTTGCTTATAAAAAGTAGTGATATCGCCGCGAATTACGATGTCGTCATCGAGATAAAGAATACGATCAGGAATTTGTGATAATTCATCCGCAAATAATCTGAGCATAGCGTAAGGCGTAAAACGTGTATTCATGTTGGCAGTTGGCGGCTCTTTGAGAAATAGATCAGTACAATCGATCAATTCGACAGTATTTTGAGGATTGACTTGAACTAATAAAGAGCGGATGTAGTCTGCAGCGTGTTTAGAAAATGGATGGTATTTACGTTCATCACTATGTGCTTCCATAGTTAAAATGTAGAGGTGCACTTCTTTAGCACCAGAGTTTTTAATTAAGGAAAGAGTAGTAATTAAAACGCCATCTTCTGCATTTTCATCACCGCAAAAAAGAATATTCATTTTTCCTCCTATAAGTCTCCGTTTATTTTGTTAGTTATCCTATATAATACCATGATCGACTAAGTGATTTTTAGTACAGAAGATTTTTTAAATTATTAAGATTCTTTTATATTGTGACCCTTTTCTCTCTTTTTCGTTATAATTGAGTCAATATTCATAAGAATATCTAGGGGGATAAATATGAGTATAACTAGCAAAAGAAATAAAATGACATTAGCTGGTTTGTTAATCACCATAGGTATTGTCTATGGTGATATTGGAACAAGCCCACTTTATGTAATGAAATCAATCATTACGGAAAATGGTGGCATTGCTAATGCTAATCGTGAATTAATTGTCGGTTCAATCTCACTTATTCTATGGACGGTTACGCTTTTAACAACAATTAAGTATGTCTTAATTGCACTAAAAGCAACTAACCATGGAGAAGGCGGGATTTTTTCACTTTATGCATTAGTTAGAAAAAGAGCTAAATGGTTAGTTATTCCTGCATTAGTTGGTGGGGCAGCATTATTAGCTGACGGTACGTTAACGCCAGCCGTAACGGTTACTACTTCAATTGAAGGGCTTAAAAATATGCGATTTGGCTCTGTGATGCCTGTGCCTGATCAGAATATGGTTGTTATGGTAACAATTATCATATTGTTATTACTATTTTCAATCCAACGTATGGGTACTAGTGTGATTGGCAAGGCCTTCGGACCAATTATGTTAATCTGGTTTACATTTTTAGGTGTAGTTGGACTAGCTAATATGAGTCGCGATTGGTCAATTCTTGAAGCGATTAATCCTATTTGGGCGATAAAGATTTTATTCAGCCCAGCTAATAAGGTGGGAATTTTAATTCTGGGTTCAATATTTCTTGCAACTACTGGTGCTGAAGCACTCTATTCAGATGTAGGACATGTTGGCAAAGGAAATATTATGGGGTCCTGGCCATATGTTTTTCTTTGCTTAGCCTTTAATTATTTAGGACAAGGTGTTTGGATTTTGCATAATCCTAATTACCATACTGCCGGTGACTTTAACCCATTTTTTGAAGTGGTGCCTGAACAATATCGAATTTTCGCAATAATTTTGGCAACTTTGGCTGCTATTATTGCTTCTCAGGCTTTAATCACTGGCTCTTTTACTTTAGTAGCTGAGGCAAGTAGTTTAAAGTTTTTACCAAGAATGTATATTATTTATCCTTCTACGGAAAAAGGACAAATTTATATTCCGATGGTTAACAAGGTGATTTGTGTTATCACTGTTTTGATCGTTCTTTTATTTAGAACTTCACATCATATGGAAGCTGCTTACGGTTTAGCTATCACAGTTACAATGCTAATGACTACGATTTTGCTTTTCGAATATTTGGGTATGAAGAAAACAAAAATGTGGTTTCGGCTTATGTTCTTGATTGTATTTGCTTTTATTGAAGGGATGTTTTTGATTTCAAGTTTGAGCAAATTCTTGCATGGCGGATATGTCACTGTAATCATTGCTGGTGTTATCTTGAGCATTATGTATATTTGGTATTATGGCAATAAAATTCGTGATAAACGTGAAGCTGAAAATGCCTATGTACGTTTAGACGAATATACTGATATGCTGACTGAATTAAGTCATAGCGAAGAATATCCAACTTATGCTACTAATTTAGTTTATATGGCTAAAGTTAAATACAATAAATTTATTAAACGAGAAATTTTATATTCAATTTTAGACAAGAGACCTAAGCGTGCTAAAGCTTATTGGTTTGTTACAGTTAATGTAACTGATGATCCTTTTACTGCTGAATATGCGGTTAATACTTATGGCACTAAAAATGTAATCAATATTCAGCTTTATTTAGGCTTTAGAAAACAAACTAGTGTGAATGTTTATTTACGGCAGATTGTTCATGATTTAATTAAGGATGGAACAATTGAAGCACAGCCGCAGCGCTTTACTACAACGCCTGGTCGTGATGTTGGCGACTTCTCATTTGTCATTGTTAGTGACGTTATCAGTCCACAAACACGAGTTACTGGCTATGAAAAATTTATGGTTGAAGCTCGTGTATGGTTGCAGAACCTGTCTTCTAATCCTGCTAAATGGTTTGGACTAGATTATTCTACAACGGTTGTTGAACGTATACCTCTAGTTTTAGGAAATCAAAAAGAGGTAGTAATTAAGCGAATTAAGCCGCAAGATTCGGAAATAATAAAATAAGGCTAAAAATAAAAAGGCATCAAACGATGCCTTTTTATTGTGGAGTAATTAAGAAATTTTCTGGTAACTATTTTTTGATGTATTGACAATATTCATAATCGTTAAGTTTTGCCCGATCATTCATTGTCTTCCAAATGTCATCGTGAAGCTTATTTTGGGCTTCTTTACGGTTTAAATTCTGATCTGGGTAGAATGGCCCATCAATGTAAATAACGGCGCGAGGACGGCTACTGAAGCGTCTTTTATGGTAAGTTTTGGTCATTACGAAACTTGGCGCGTTTAATTTAACTGGGAAGTGCATGCTGGTTGCGTCAAAAGGTCGAATTTTAGTGTAATATGGCCAAACATGGGCTTCTGGATAAATTAGCACTTCACCTTTTTTATCCTTAATTACAGTTTGAATTGCTTTGATTAATTTAATTGATTGCTTCATGTCTTTACCAACGGGCAAACCGCCGTAGCGGACTAAGTATTTACCAATGAAGGGGATGCCCCAGTTGGCTTGGCCCGCAATAGCGTAGAAGTTTTTTATTGGAAAAATTGTGAGGGATGTAAAGACATCCCCCATGGGTCTGGTGTGATTGCCATAAATGAAGTAGCCGCCGTCTACTTGCCTTAGTTTTTCTGCGCCGATTATCTTAACGTTGTCAAAGAAGCGGAAGACGATCCAGCCAAAGCCAGCCGCAAGATGGCGAGCAATTGGTGACCAGATTTTGGCGCCGCGAGAATTGGGCAAAATTACATAGTCATCTGGTAAAGAAAAATTTTGATCGCGGCTAGCGACAACATCATCGGTGGGCTTATTGTAATAGTAAGTACGTTTCATTCTTACTCCTTCAAGATCTCTAATATTTTTATGATAGCATGAAAATTTTGGGGTGAAAAATCCCATCAAAATGATGATCCAATCATATTTTTTTGTGCGATAATATCTTTGAATTTAGTAGATGAAAGGGTAGTAAAAATGAAATTTAATAAAAAAGTTGTTGTTGTCATCTGCTGCTGTTGCTGGACTTCTTTTGAGTGCTGCAACACCTGCTTTGCAAGTAAATGCCGCAAGTAGTGCACCTAAGACAACGAATGTAAATCCTAAAGCTGTAATTGAAAACAAACCTAGCTTAACTAAGCAAGGATATGTTTTAAGAATTAAGAATGAAAAAGATGCTGATCCAATTTATGTAGGTAAAGCTAACTACAATTATGCTTTAAAGCATTTTGCAGCTTTTAAAGGCAAGACCGTTAGTCCAGCTAAAGTACAAAACGTTAAATTTAGAGTTGAAAAAGTAGTTAAGTTCCACGGTAAGGTTGCTGGTGCACCATTATACTTAGTAGCTTCTAAAGACAAGAAGTATAGTTGCTGGACCACACAATCAATGCTTCAATACTATTACTTCAACAGTAAGTCCATGAAGGGTGTAACTGCACCACTTAAGAGAATTATGGACAGAAGCGTAAATAAGGACATTACTAGTCTTAAGAACAAGCAAAATATGCGTGACTATAATGCCGCAATGAAGGCTGCTAACAAGCTTAAGGGAAGCCAAAAGAAGTTTGCTGTGAACTCTTTGAAGCAACTTAAGAAAGATGGTTCTATTGACATCGAAGGCGACAACTTGCTTTTGTTTGGTCTTTAAAATACAGCACTGAAAGTAAAAAAACGTATGAGGATATTCTCATACGTTTTTTCTACGTAAAGTCAAGTCTCATCTAGGGTTAGACCTGATATTTTTAGATAATTGTCCTTGATTGTTTTTTGAGGGCCGATTTATTTTTCGTTG
>NZ_CABUIW010000076.1 GCF_902491705.1 uncultured Lactobacillus sp.
AAACCGACAGAATAAAGGAACTGATAAGGTAGCCTAAGGCAATACTGATAAAGAGCAAAAAGAGTTTCAATTTTCCAGTATTTTCAATCGGATTTTTGATAATCTTCGCCCAATCAAAGAGGCTAATCAGCATATGGTAGCTCAATCCTATAAATACAAGGTGACTCGCCAAAGTGACGAATTGATTAATAATAGTCATGGTACTATTATACCATAGAAAGCTAAGCTAAAACATAAAAAGAGGGTGAGACAGTTCTAAACATTTATCATATACAATCAAAAAACTTCCCTTAATATCTGTTTCTAGAGAACAGCTTTAGGGAAGTTTCTAAGTTATTCGTGATTAATAACTACTTTGTAATTTTTCTTAATACTCTAGCTATTTAAAAGACTTTTATCAATTAACGTTCTTAAATACTGAAAAAGAATACAATCACCATCTCATATTAATAGCTCAATAGTATACCTTCAAATTTACTTAAAGTATTCTTCTATTCAAACTAAATACTATAATGATAATTTAAAAAAATTCCATGGTAACCAAAGTAATAATTGCAGAATCATAATAATTATTTACTGGTAGGTTCTGCATAAAAACTATTTTATTTTGCTGAACCAATTTCAAATATCCTGAATCTTTATCAGCTGCAAGAGCAATTGGTGCTTTAAAACATGCAGCCTGATGGTCATCTAAAAAATTACCATCTAAATTATAATTAGAAAAAATATTCTTCTGTGTCATGAAGAAATCCAATAGCTTACTGAGGACTCTCTGACTCTTTTCATCGTTACTTTGTGTAAGATTGTATGGAAGACGACAAGCGTTATAAGAATAAGTAGAGTCAAACTGGGAGGAGATAGTATGAGGCTTAACATTACGAACTCCCGATTGGTCAACCCAGATAAAATCTGGAATTAATCCGGTTTCTGTTTGAGAACTAATTGTTTCCAGACTGCTTAACATCTTATCGCTAATACTCAACCATTTTTTATCTTTAGTAACTTCATAAAATGATTGGAATTGCTTTGGTAAAGCATCAGATGTTCTCATTAGATTATAATACTTTGAATCTCTGTTTGCCCAGTTCCCAACAGTTAAGATTCCAGTATTTTCATTATAATTATATTTGAGAATATCCTGCAAGATAGCCTTAGACTGCGTTTGATACTCGTCTTTCTGACTTGGCCACTGTTTTGAGGCTTCAATTAAAGCATAAGCAATATAAAGATCTCCGTCCGTTGCATTGTGTTCGTCAACATTTTTAGAACTCTTTTGAACAATTTGTTCCCAAGACATCAATTGACTTCCTTCAATACGATGAGATAAATAATATTTGTAGAGTCTTTCAAAATCTTGTTGACTCGCTAGACCTTTCTGAGCCGCTCTAACAGTTATTAGCATCCCGTAACTTTGGGACTCCGAGAGTACAATGTCCTTATCTTTATCATTTGTAGTTTTGATATAAGCTTCATTACCATCTTTTACTACGAAGTGTCTCTCCCACTGTTGGTAAATCCTATTACGAATATCTGTCTTGGTTTTAATTCTTACTGAAAACATCAAAAAAACAAATAGACCAAGGGTTACTATAAACCAAAAATATTTAAAGTATTTTATTTTCATATACACTCCTATTCTGCAAAACGTTTAGTTTTAACCCATGTTGTTCCTTCACGGTGAAGAACTTTATCCATGATAATAGACCACAACGAATCTAAAGAAACAATAATGAACAACTGTGCGTAACTAAAATAAGAGAGAATCGCTAGCCAAACTTGCTTACTTGTCGCTTGTCCGAATTGCGATGCTAACGCAACATTGATTTGTAATAAATACAAACCAATCATTAATAGCCAATTAAATAACATCAATTGAGCTATGTATATATTACTTGCATCAAATGCAAACGGAATTTGTATAGTAGGAAAGAAAGGATGTAAAATAATAGCTAAAACATTGGCAAAGAAAATTAAATCTGATAAGACAATCGCTCCATTAAACCAGAAGAAAATACAAGAGTAATTAGCAACTTCTAGTTTTACTCGCCAATTTCCTTTACCGAACAAGTGTTTAAAATTTGATAAAACAACTTCGTAATTACCTTTGGCCCAACGTTTTCGTTGCATATAGTAACTTTTAAGGGTCTCAGGTTCTTGTTGAAACGCCTCGGAATTATATGCCAATGCAATTAATTTACCGCTTTGCATAATCTTGAAGGAAATATCTGTATCTTCTGTTAAAGCACCATTTCTCCAACCACCAATACTTTTTACAAAATCAGTTTGAATAATAAAATTAGTACCTGGAATACGACCTATTTTAAACAAATGCCACATTCCAACATGGTGTACACGTTGCGTTACGACAATTTCTTGATTTATACAACGTGTTAAGAAATTTTGTTTTGCATTTCTTGTTTTATTCCGTCCAAAAGCAGCTACTCTTCTTTCTGGATCTTTTAAAACTTCCTTAACTAAAAAGTAAAGTGCATTCTTTTCAGGCATGGCATCCGCATCATAAATACAAATATAATCACCTTCTGCCATCTTGAGCGCATCATTAAGAACACCCGCTTTTCCACCAGTTCCTTTGCGGTTAATAATTGTGATATTACGCCCTTCATATTCTGGTAATGCCTGAACAGATAGACACTCTTCATAAGTACTATCTGAACAATTGTCCGCAAATAAAAGTAACTCAACTTTGTCATGTGGATAATTCAAATTTAATATAGCTTTTGCAGTCTGTGCAATAACGACATCTTCATTATGTGCTGGGACGACAATAGTAACCTTCGGATAATAAGGCAATGCTTTCTTATCTACTTTAAAATCACTATGCTTTAGCCAAAAATGAACACCAGAAACTAGGATAACTACTCCCCAAATTAAAGAAATCCAAATCGATACTAGCGTAAAAATCATTAAAAATTGACTAACCATGTTCCACCGCCTTGAAATTATGGGAAACACGTTCATAGATAATTGTATACTGGATAAATAAAACTATGAAAGTAATAACAAAAAGAAGACTAATAGATAAAGCAAATACAAAAAACAAATTAGTAATGGTCATAATTTTTCCCCCTAATATTCAACAATTATATCTGTCTCTAGTTGACGGTTTAAATTGCTAATTAACTCACTATAATCATCAAATTTTTTTAAATTATTCTTATTAATTTCAAGAAATCCTGTCTGAAATTGAATACTTTGATGATTATTTCCCCAATCGAATGTTATCCCTTTTAACTGTCTTTCAAGACTATCTTTATAAAAATCATTTAAGTTTCTTGAATCATTTTTTGATAAAATTAAGAAACTTCCATCAGCAACATAAAAAATTTGCTCAAAACGATTCAACTGTTTTGAAATTTTAAGATAAATACTAGTAATCAAATGATTATATTCTCGAGGATCCAATTCAAAAAACTGTTCTTCATGAGAATAATGAATCAAAAGCGCATTAATAAATTTATTCTCATTCAATTTAATTTCTTTTAATACTGCTTGATAAGATTTTCTAGCTTTTCTTTCCTCAATTTGAACAGAAGAAATATATTTATAAAAATAAGACTTAATCTTTGATAAAATTCCAAGCAACAAAGGAAAACTAAAAATAAGTACTAAAGTATCTTGAAGTGATATATAGACAACACCACTAACCAAAATAAAAATACTTAAAGCAAAACTTAAAATTATCATCCAGGTAATCAGAAGTTCAGATAAAAAACATACTGCGCCAATACCTAGAACAAGAAGGATAGACTCAAACATAAAGTACTCAGGATTGAATTGATAACAATAAGAAAACAATAAAGCTTCAAAGAAAATCAAAAATAAAATCCAATACCAGACTTTTTTATCTTTTTTCACACCTAATCTCCCCCTTCATGGAACTCTGAAACAGAATCTGCTAAATTAAAGTACACTTTAATAGCTTGAACTATTCTTTCAGCTGCTTTTCCATCACCATAAGGATTGGGAGCCTCAGACATTTCTTTATATAGAGCTTCATCTGTTAAAAGCGACTCCATTGCTTCTTTCACTTTTTTTGTATCTGTCCCGACAAGTTTCAGTGTCCCAGCTTTAACACCTTCTGGACGTTCCGTTGTATCTCGTAATACTAAGACAGGCTTCCCAAGTGAGGGAGCTTCTTCTTGAACACCACCTGAATCCGACATAATAAAATAACTTCTAGATGCTAAATTATGGAAATCAAAAACATCCAAAGGAGCAATTAGATGAATTCTATCATGGTCACCCAAAACTTCTTTCGCTACTGCTTGTACAGAGGGACTCAAATGAACAGGATAAACTACTTCAATCTCAGGATGGTTATCAACCATTAGTCGAAGAGTTTTGAATACTCGATGCATTGGCTCACCTTGATTTTCTCTACGGTGCATCGTTACTAAAATAATCTTTCTTCTATCATCAATTTTATCTAGAACTTCATGATAATAATTATCTTTAACTGTTAGTTTTAGGGCATCTATCGCTGTATTACCAGTGACATAAATAGCCTCTTTTTTATGATTTTCTGACAATAAATTAGCCTTACTTTCTTGAGTAGGTGCAAAATATAAATCAGAAAAGCTATCAGTCATCTGACGGTTCATTTCCTCTGGATATGGTGAATATTTATCGTATGTTCTAAGTCCAGCCTCAACATGGCCGATACTTACTTTATTGTAAAATGCAACTAAGCCGGCAGCAAAAGTTGTTGTTGTATCACCATGAACTAAAACCAAATCAGGTTTTTCTTTTCTTACAACAGGATCAAATTTAGACAAAATTTTAGAAGTAATTTCCTGAAGCGATTGATTTTTCCCCATGATATCCAAATCATAATCAGGAACTATTTCAAAAGTATCCAAAACTTGATCAAGCATCTGACGATGTTGTGCTGTCACCACTGTAATAGTATTAATAGTTTCTTGATGTTTTTTCAACTCAAGAATTAACGGCGCCATTTTTATTGCCTCTGGCCTCGTTCCAAAGACAACCATAATATTTAATTTTCCCATTAAATCCCCCTATAACCTATACAAAATCAATATAATATTGACATATAAAACTTTACATAAACACTTTATTTTTCCAAACAAAATAGATAAAACTATTTATCTTTTAAAAAAAGCACTAAAGGGTATACTCTTATCATTGGTCTTCTTAAGTAAGTTATGTAAAGTAGATAAAGAAAAAAGGTCTCAATAAAAGACAATCATAACTAATAAAATCAAGAAATTAAGACAAAAGAATCCTAAATGTAAAGCATCAAAAGATAGTAATATTAGAAACCATTTTAATCTTTACTTCCCAATTTAAAAAATAGACTATTTGATAAATAAAAAAACTGCAGGACAAAAAACGCTTTGCTAATAAAAGTGCTTTTGAATCCAGCAGTATTGCTAACTTATATATTTCATAATAACTTCTCCCCATTTTAAAGAGCGTCCCCTTTACTTACGCTCTATCCCTATCTTATAAACTGAAACATCGGAATGACATACCTATCCAACATCATGTAGCAATAAACACAGATAAGTTGCATTTAACCCCCTTCCCCAAAGGGATTAAAGATGACTAACAAGGCTGCTCCAAATTACTAGTACCAATGTTTCATATTCATATAGATGGTATAATTATAGCATGTTATTTTTTTTTTTCAACCTTTTTCAATTTTTTATTATTTTAATTATTTTGTAATTATTTTAAAAGGTATCTCTAATTAACTATTCCTACTTAATATATATTTAAGAGGTATTTATATATCTTACTAAATTTTCAATTAATCAAACATTTATCCATCAACCTACTTGGTATATAGTCAAAACCACTCGTTCTCTATACTCCCCGCTCCCGAAAAAAGTTAGACAAATAATTTAAGTAAAGGATTTAGTCCTGTATTGCACAGGACTAAGTCCTTTTCTACCATTGTCAAGTATATCAAAGTATTTGCCGAAAAATAGTTTGAGTTCCATAGTCAAACTAAGGAAATTGTCTTTTTTAACTATAATTCAGTGTAAAAAGTGTACACTAAACCAACACCTTATCTGATGATTTTTTTGATAAGGCGTTACAATAATATGGCATAAACAATTTTACCGATTTTGGGTAGAAGTATAATCGTAAAGTTTGTTATGCGTTATGAGGTAATACATTGTTCTAATGAGACGATGTATAGAGGCAATCGTGTGTGGTTTGGTTGAAGTCACTTGCGATTGTCTTTTCCGTTTCTCATAGAAGTCTGCGATATGACAAAGATTGGTGTGGCTAGCTGAAGCTATGTTATGAATGCACTTAAAGAGAATATTTCTGGTATAGGGATTCCCACGTTTGGTAATATGTCCTTGGCTAGAAAGTTTCAGTTTTATCTTAATACGTTTGTTGTTGTAATAATCAATATGGTCTACAATAGCTTGTTTCAAGTTCGGTGACGTTGAAAGATTATAAGCAATAATTTCACTGTTGAAACCATCTAAAACTGGTGATAAATAAAGCTTTTGAGTGCTTGCTGGGATGGCAAATCCTGTCACGTCCGTATAGCACTTTGCCATTGGTTTTGAAGCTTCAAACTGGCGTTGAATCAAGGTTATCGGCTTTCTTACCAATATCTCCTTTGTGAGAAGAATACTTGCGTTTACAGCAAATTCTAGCCATTAAACCAAGTACGCTCATCAACCGCTGCACCTCTTATGATTGACCCCAAAAACACGATTTCGTAATTTAAAAGTCATTCGACGATGGCCGTAATTTCCTTTATGCTCAGTAAAAATAGCTTGAATTTCAGCTTTAACATCATAATCCTTATCGCTTTGATCTAGCTAATTTAAGTGGTAATAATAAGTTGAACGGGCAAGCTTAATAATCTTTAGAAGCATGTCTAAAGAAAACTCAGTTACCAATCCTCGGACAATTTCCGTTTTTCTTCCCTCAATCGGAGTACTCTCATTTTTTAGAACCGCATTTTCTGCTTTAATTCAGGAGAATAGTAACAATTCTTTCCTTTTTTGGCGATTTCTATTCCGTAGCGATCAATCAATTTAATCAGGTACTTAAGATTAGAAATATTTATCCCAAATTGATTTAAAAGTCGCTTAAAGCTTTCCCCCTTGCTTTCTCAGTTCATAGATAAGAACTTTATCCTCATAATTTCATAATAAAAACACCCCAAGAGTTAGATTTTTTCTGTCTAACTTCTGGGGTGCAGGTCATATCACCAGCGGTTTGTTCTTCGACTGAATGTCTATGCTAACGACCAAGGCCTAACAAATTGTTTTCCTTCAGCACTACCTTTGCTAGCTGGTCTTATCGAGACTACTTTCTTTTATTCTTCTCACCCGTAAACGAATCATAATCCTCACAAAGACTGAGCTGCTATCACGTCTTCTTATTATTGATTACGAATAAATTCTTCAATTTGCTCCTGATCCCGAACCACCGTATCAACATAAAAAATTTGACACCAAAATTTGCGATTCCCATATTTATACCTGAAATTAGCATATCACTCGAATATTATTAAGCTACTCTTTTTACGTATCCCATAAAAGAGGAAATGCCTAGTTTTGCTGGTATACTGACCTACATATAAGTATGGTTTGGGCAAGAGCCCACTTCGTATATTTCTACACCGTATTGCCAATATAATAAACGTAAGATTCGAGCTATACTTGCTTTGAACTTACCATAAATTATTTGACGTTTATATTGAGATGCAAGGGAACACGATACTCACTATTTCATTAGCAACCTTTTTTGATACATCTCTAAAAACCCTTTAACCCCACCACCAGAGCTATTAGTTTTCTAGAGCTTGAATTGTCAAATTAAGTGCATACTTTCCCCATAGAATACTTCATAAAGTGTTTTCCAGTTAAGACATTTTCGTGGCCTATTATTAAGTTTGTTCTCCCATAG
>NZ_CABUIW010000077.1 GCF_902491705.1 uncultured Lactobacillus sp.
TAGTGAATCGACTATCCCGTCGGATAATCAATTCACTATTAAGCTTAGAATGTTTTGTTTATCCTTGTTCTTTTCCACTTTTCCCAAAAGTAATCAAATGGAATGTAAACTATGATAATTAAAATACTTATAATAAACGTTTTTCTGTCATGAATTCCATTAATAAAATAGTTATACAGCAATAATGCAATAACAAATAGTATTCTAAAAGTCATGCCTTTCCAATAGTCTTTCATAATGTTGGTCCTTCTCTATAAAAGCCGTAACTTAATGAAGTGGTGACTATTTTAATTCACGCTAACATCGCCGTTATCAGAATATGCTGATAATAATTGTCTACTTGAGGTATTTTGTTTAAAGCTGTCGTCTTCATCATCACCATCAAAATATATGTCGCCATTGTCACTTGAAAGCTGATATCCTTTAGCATTGCAGTTACCAATAGTAATGTCACCATTGTTACTATCTACTTTCACTTTTCCTTTTAAATAAAGGGCGTCTAAGTCAATATCACCATTGTCAGAAGTGATATTTCCAGAATTCATTTTTATTGTTGAACCATAGATATCGCCATTTGCAGTATAAATTTTTGCGGAATTTAAATACTCCTTAGGCATTTCGATAATGACTGCCTGGGGTCTATTTGTAAAGTGCACCACATTTTTATTTTTGATAGTTAAAGTATCATTTTTCATGGTTACTGTGGGCATTAGATTCTTGCCGCCTTTGTAAATTACGCGATAATGATCCGCATTTTTGAATTGAATGTCCTCATTTAAGCAATCTACGTTAATATTGTGAAATACTTTCTCACGATATATTTTTGTAGTCATTGGACCTTTGTTTAAAACATAATGAGCTTGTTCTAAGTGAGCAAGAGTATTGCAGCCGGTTAGACTAAAACTAAATAAGATAATTAACACCATTAAAACTCGTTTTTTCATTTTTCATACTCCAAATAATCTATCCCTTAATTGCTTATAGTTTATTGGAAAAAATTGTTCTTGCGAAAAATAAAAAATAAGCGTTGAAAAAATGGCAATGAACGCAAATTTAGAATAATAGAATTATTTTTTGCTATGATAAGAGAAATTAATTTGGGGGATGCTTATGATGGGGCAGGCAATTTATAATTTTTTCAATACTGTGGCATATGTACCATTTTTGCTGGAAACATTAGTATTTTTTTATTTAATCAAACCAGTTAGGTGGGAAATTCCGTTAGCTGTTTTACTATTTGTGCCGGATATTTTTTATCCATATACTCAATTCTTGTGTTTAATTATCTTGCAAATTATTGTCTTGATCTTTTCAAAGCGAAACCCTGAATTGTTTGGCTGGAACATTGCCTATTGTCTTTCTATATTAATTGCACCAACTTTAGCTGAAGGCGTTGCAGGCATTATTTCTTTAATAGCCGGTAAGGTGTTTCACTTCAGCTTTGATCACTTCGAAATTAACATCGTGGCAGGAAGTGCGACCTTAGTTTTATTTTTGCTGATTTTCAAATGGCTGAATTATCGCAAATTTAATTTTAAGCAGATCGTCACTTTTGATGGGCAAAATTTTTCTTTTTTAAGATCAATTAATTGGGTTATCTTCGCGCTAACTATGGCTGTTTTAACTGTAGAGATTGCTCTATATTTTGACGAAAATGCCGCAATTATTGTTGCCTGGTTTATTCTGACTTTTGTTGCGATAGCCAATCTATATCAAGCTATTAGGCAAAATCAGCGCTATGTAAAAAATTCGATTAAAAAAGCTGAATTAAAGCAAATACAAGAATATTCGTCACGTTTGGAACAGGCAAACATGTCACTTAGAAAAGCCCGCCACGATTATAAGAACAGTCTTTTAGGATTAAATGGCTATTTGGTTGAAAACGATATTGAAGGTGCCAAAGAATATTTAGCTAAACTTGTAGGTGAAAATGATCGAATTCAAAAAGCCAGCAAGACGATGACTTTGGAGCTGACTAATTTAAAAATTAAAGAACTAAAATATTTGGTCATTGAGAAACTGCAAACGGCACAGGATAAACATATTCATGTAAAAGCTGAAGTTAATCAAGAAATCACTAAGCTGTCTGGAAATGAAGTTACTTTGATTAAAGCAACAGGAATTTTACTCGATAACGCTATTGAAGCATGCGAGAGTCAAAAAGATTCATGGCTGAATTTTTTGCTTACTAAATATGGTAAAAATGTGTATTCATTGGTAGTTCAAAATTCTATAAATACTAAATTAGATGTGCAACAAATTTTAAAAGCTGGTTTTAGCAGCAAGGATAATCACGCTGGTTTGGGTTTAGCTAATTTAAACGAGATGATCGATAATGATCCTAATTTATCACTGGAAATTAAACAGACAGATAGTCAAATTTCGTTTGAGTTGTTGATACAAGGGGATGAAGACTAATGCTTTCAATTATTATTCTTGAAGATAATCAAAGTGAACGACAAATTATTCAAAAGATGATTGAAAATCGAATTAGCGTTAATTCAACTCCTGAAGAATATAATGCTCAAATTGTTTTAAGCACTGCTGATCCTCAAGAAGTTATTTCATATGTGGAGCAGAACGATCAAAAACAAATTTTGGCTTATTTGGATATTGATCTGCAAACAACTATTGATGGGATTGAGGTTGCTAGCCGAATCAAAAGTACGGGATTAAATAGTCAGAT
This sequence comes from uncultured Lactobacillus sp., assembly GCF_902491705.1. Lineage (GTDB taxonomy): Bacteria > Bacillota > Bacilli > Lactobacillales > Lactobacillaceae > Lactobacillus. Next base: position 2,687 of record NZ_CABUIW010000077.1, read on the forward strand.
TGTCTTTGTTACTGCAGATGCGGAAGCATTGCGGTATACGATTCAGCGACATGTGGCACCGCTAGATTACATTACTAAAGACGCACCGCCAGTGGAAATTCAAGGGCGCATATATGAAACGGTTGATTTGGGCTATCAAAATTATTTAAGAACGATCAATAATTCTGATAAAAAGAGGTATTTTACCTATAGCAGAATTAATGGCATGATTGAAAGAATTCCGCTGGAGCAAGTTTATTATCTGGAGTTGCAGCCTAAGAAATATGGGCAGTTGCGTGTATATGCTAAAGACATGATTTTTGACTGCAGTGGTGTATTGAAGAAACTAGAGCAGCAATATTCTGATTTTGTTTTTGCGGATCGCGACACGTTGGTTAATGTCGATAGCATTAAGAGCTTTGATTATCGCAGTGGCATCGTCTATTTTGATGAAGAAAAATTGATTAAACATAAAGTGGCAATTAGACGGAAAAGAAAGTTGCAGCAATTGCTAGAAAGATAGGTTTTTGGAGGAGAAGTATGAAAGCATGGAAAATTAGTGGGTTGATTGTATTGGTATTTTGGTTGATTACAGCAGTCTTCATTTGGTTTAGAAATGTTGATGGAGCTGGAGTAGTTCAGACTCTTCAAATGAAAGAATTAACTTTATTGTTCTGGGTAATTTTGGCAATACCGATTATTATTGGCTATGGTATTTGGCTAGCTTTTTTGGCCAAAAATCATAAATAAGAAAATTGTTTTAAACCTAAAAGTTCTAAAATAGAGATAAGGACTAAATAATAGGAGGAATCAATTATGCCATGTACAACAATTTTAGCTGGTAAAAAGGCTACAGCTGACGGCTCAACCTTAGTTGCCAGAAATGAAGACTACGGTCACGCTTTTAATCCCAAGCGTTTCATCGTTGTAACGCCAGATAAGCAACCTAAGGATTATCAATCAGTTACCTCTAAATGCAAGGTAGATTTACCTGATAATCCAATGCGCTACACCGCCGTTCCTGAACTTGAATCAACTATGAAGAAGATGGGCTGGTGGGGTGAAGCCGGCATTAACGCAGCCAACGTTACTATGTCAGCTACCGAAACTAGTACTACAAATTCTCGTGTATTGGGAATTGACCCAATGAACAAAAAGGGCATCGGTGAAGAAGACTTCGTTACTATTGTTTTGCCATATATTTATTCAGCTCGTGAAGGTGTAAAGCTGTTAGGTAAATACCTTGAAAAATATGGTACTTATGAATCAAACGGCGTTGCCTTTTCAGATAAGGACGAAGTATGGTACATGGAAACAATCGGTGGTCACCACTGGGCTGCTAAGCGAGTACCTGATGATTGTTACGTTGCCGCACCTAACTGGTTCAGTATTACCGACTTTGACTTTAATAGCGATGATACTATGGCCTCAAGTGATTTAGAAAAGATGATCAAGGATAACTATTTGGATATTGATCATCAAGGCAACCCATACAATATGCGTCACATTTTCGGCAGTCACGATGATTCAGATTATGAATACAACATTCCGCGTCAGTGGTACATTCAAAAGTTGTTTAACCCAAGTGATGTTCATGAACCAGATGATCCTAACTTGCCATTTGCTAAAAAGCCAGAACATTTGCTTACTATCGAAGACTTCAAGTATGCATTATCTTCACGCTATCAACACACTAAGTATGATCCATATGGCTTAGAAGGAACTGATGCAGATCGTCACGCCTTTCGTCCAATTGGCTTCCAACGTAATCAAGAATTATCTATTTTGCAGATTAGAAATAATGTCCCTGCAAAAATCGCTGGTGTTCAATGGGTAGCCTTTGGTCCAAATGCCTTTAACGGCATTGCACCTTACTACACCAATGTTCTTGATACGCCAAGCACTTATCGCGATACTAAAGAACACTTTGATATTAAAGATATGTATTGGTTAACGCATGCAATTACTACGATTGCTGACGAGCATCCATTCCGCTACAGCGCTTCTATTGAAGCCATGAAGCAAGGTACCTTAGCTGCTGGTCGTCATGTATTGCTTGAAACAGATGCTGTTGCTGGTGATCTTGAAGATAAGAAGCTTCAAGAAAAATTGGCAGAAGCTAATGAAAAGACAGCTAAAGCTGCATACGATGCCGCAATGAAATGCTTCGGCGAATGTGTAGAAACTGGTTCATTGCAAATCAGATTAAATTATTAATCAGAAAAGTCCACCAAAAAAGGTGGGCTTTTTTTAATAAGTATTAGATTATCTATCGGACAAAAGGCATATTTTGAATGCTAAATTGAGTCAAAACCTCTGAAATAGGCATTTTTACTAGAAGAAAGCATTGCTCTGACGCAATATCTCCGTATAATTTCAGATAAAAATTGTATGGAGGAAAAGGATGAGAAACATTTTATCAGGCATCGCTTTATTTTGCTTTTTAATCTTTGTGCGGGGAGCAAAGACTGTCCAAGCTGCCGTTACAGATGTTAGTGATCATTTTGTCTCACTAAAAATCGATAATAAGAAGGCTTGGTTTAACGATGACTTTGTTCATGTACAGGCTAAATTCAGTGACAAGAAGCAGTCATTTACAGCTGGCAGTATGATGAAGATCACTTGGAAAAATTCACGTGATGCTTTTATTCAAGGGATTGATGAAAATAAAAAGCTAGTGATTCAAGATGAGGAAGGAAAAAGTCACGAAGTAGGTCAATATGTTGTTGATAAAGATGGCGTTGTTGTCTTGTTTAATGACAAGGTAGAAGATTTTAGGGATGCAAATGGTCAAATTGATTTTGATCTTCAAGTTAAAAATAAATCTGAAAAAAGCCAAGATTTACTTGTAGAGGCAGGAGACTTAACTAAAAGCTTGCACGTAGTAGGACAACGTACACCCAATAAAGATATTGGCTTAGTGACAATTGATGGTAGCTATGATCGTGAGCAAAACAACATTTCCTGGGCAATCAATATCAAGCCAGACAAGGCAGAATATGCGCAATTTGAAGTGAATAATGCGATTCCTGAAGGATTGATTTTAGATGAGAAATCATTAAAGGTAAAAATTGCTGGTCAAGAAGTTAAGTTAGATAAAGACAATTTTCAAATTAATGGAAATAATCTGAAGCTAAATTTAGACACTAAAAAGTATCAAGGTGAACCTATCAGTATTAGCTATAATACTTTGGTTAAAGATCCTAATGCACTTAACGCCTTAAACCAAGTTGCTGTGCGCTACATGGTAAAAGACGGCGAAACAATAAATGAAAATGTTTATGGCGGAAAAGTTCAAAGTGAGCTAGACACGATTATTTTTGGTAAAGCTATCGAATTAAAAACTGACAAAGAAAAAGATACACAAATCCAAAAAGAAGATAGAAATAAAACTAAAGACTTAATCGATCGCCTTAATGCATTACTTACTGAAAAGAATAAGCAAGATAAACAAAATTCTGAACCAAAGCAAACTAAAGATTTACAAATCACAACACCAACATCTGGTTTAACGGGCTTTGATGCTAAGCCTACTGCAACCACGGTTAGTGTTCCTAAAGCAAAAGTAGATAAAGATATTGATGATGATTTAAAGACAATCACAGATAAGACTTTAAGTAGTGACGATTTGAGTTTAAAAGAAAAGGGCAACACTCACCATAGATCTAGTGGTCTTAAATTACCTAAAGCTGGTGAAGCTACATCAATTGTTTTATCTATTGTAGGTGGATTTATTCTAATTATCGGTGGCTTCATTTGTAGCATAAAAATGAAGCGCGGATAGGCGATAAAATCTATATTTTCAATAGCCAAATTACTTTCTTTCACGTATTATTGAATATATAAGCATAGTGAAAGAGAAATATAAAAATGCCATATACTATTTCTGAAATTATAGTTTTATTTTTTACTTATTCTTTTATTGGTTGGTTATGGGAAACAATCTATTGCTCAATCAAAGACAAGCATTATGAATATCGTGGATTTTTGTTTGGACCATATTGTCCTGTTTACGGCTTCGCAGTAACCACCGTCTTAATTTGTACGAAAGATGTTCAAGACAACATATTTTTACTATTTATTGTCGGCATTAATCGTAGCTACTATATTCGAATATGTCGCTAGTTTATTCCTTGAAAAAGCATTCCACCTTAAATTATGGGATTATTCAAAATTATGGGGAAACATTCAAGGTCGTGTTGCTCCAATGATCTCCTTATTCTGGGGCTTTGGCGTAATACTACTAGTAAAATTTATCCAACCCTTTGTTCAAAAAATTATCAATGTTGAAGAAAGAGACACACATGGCTGGCTTGCAGTAGGAATCACGATAGTGATGGGAATTGATACCATCTTGACCGTAATCAGTGTAGAAAGATTCCATATTACAACTAAGATGTGGGACAATCACATCAATCAATTTATTGAGCGTGTCAGATCTAGAGTAGAAAGCAGAATGTCTGAGAAAGGCAAGCTTAAAGTTGGCGACTGGCATCACTCAGTTATTCAGCACTATGATGAATTAAAGCCAAATCGCTTAAGTTGGAACCAAAGACGTTTTCTTAAGAGTTTCCCTAAATTAAAAGTTTTGGATGCTCCTAAGTTTATGGAAATTAAAAAAGCAATTTTGAAAAAAGAAAACAATACAAAGAAAAATACCGCTGTGAAGTGGGACCTAAAAAGTAGACATTTTAAAACATAGGATTAATAGAGGCTTGATTCCGATATTCTTTCGGAGTTAAGCCTTTTAATCTGCTCTTTATCCTTTCTTCGTTATAGTATTTGATATATTCCTCTATAGCTTGAGC
>NZ_CABUIW010000078.1 GCF_902491705.1 uncultured Lactobacillus sp.
TTCCTTGCTCGCTTTTTTGAAGCTCTCGCGCCTCTCTCGAAGCGACTTTATTAATATATAATACTTGCTAAATAATTGCAAGCACTTTTTTATTAATTACTTCGTCGCTCTTAAAAACGCGACTTCAATAATATAACCTATTTATTCCAAACGAGCAAGTAAAATTTTCAAATGATAAAAGCTTTGATTCATGTTAAAGTTGATACATCAATACTTAAAGGAGGTTTTTAAAATTAAAAAATTTGATTTAGGTATCATTGGCGGTGGACCTGTTGGTTTATTTACCGCACATTTTGCTCATTTGCATGGCTTAAACACAATACTTTTTGATTCATTATCTGAATTAGGTGGACAACCGCAAATGCTTTATCCTTTTAAACAAATAACTGACATCCCTGCCTTTGGCTCAATTTGCGCACACGATTTAATCCATAGACTATCAGATAATTTAGAAAATGAGACAGATATAGCAACTAATCATAAAATCGAAAATATCGTTAAAACTGCAGATGGCTTTACAATTGATAATTCCGTATTTGCCCGCAGCATAATTATTGCTACAGGTGCAGGAGCATTCAAGCCCAAAGAACTCCCACTCAAAATGGATGATGAAACTAAAAAAAGAGTTCATTACTTTATCAAAGATCCTACAGTATTTGCAGGTCAAACAATTGGTGTTTTCGGTGGTGGCGACTCAGCACTTGATTTAGCACTTGAATTATCAAATTATGCTGACATTAAACTCATCCACCGCCGTCCACAATTTCGCGGACTAGAATCAAATGTTCAAAAACTAAAATCTTTAAAAAACGTTGAAATTCTTACTCCATATCTTCCTAAAGACATTCAATTAATTGATAATAAGTTGTACATCAGTCTTAAGAAAATGGGTGAAGATCAACTACGCCACGAACAATTTGATCAAATCATAGTAGCATATGGATTCAGAGCAAATAATCGTTTCGTTAAAAAATGGGGTATTGACCTTGATGGGACAAATATTCCAGTTGATCGAGCAATGAAAACTAACATTGATGGAATTTATGCAGTAGGCGATGTTGTTTCCTATCCTGGACGCGTTCCACTAATCGCTCTAGGTTTTGGTGAAGCACAAATTGCCATTACATCAATTATGCGTAGCCTATTTCCAGAAAAGACTTTAACTATCCATTCAACAAGTATGTAGGAGTTGTGCATGGCTTTAATTGATTTTATTTTGCATATTGACGATCATTTAATCACCATCGTCAATCAATTTGGCGGTTGGTCTTATCTAATTCTTTTCGCCATTATTTTTATTGAAACTGGTTTAGTTGTATTTCCATTTCTGCCAGGAGATTCTCTTATTTTTGCAGCAAGTGCAATGGCAGCTAATTCCAAATATGGATTAAACGTCTGGTTAATTTATTTAACAGTTGCCCTTGCAGCAATTATTGGTGATACAGCTAACTACGAAATAGGTGCTTGGTCTACTCGAGCTGGAGAAAAGCATAGTTGGTTTAACAAATTAATCAATGAAAATAATCGACTAGCTGCTGAAAAGTTCTTTGAACGGCACGGTCCAATCACGATTGTTATAGGAAGATTTATTCCATTTATTCGTACTTTTGTGCCATTTATTTCAGGTGGTAGTAAGATGCATTATGGTAAGTTCATTACTTATAATGTCTTAGGTGGCTTACTTTGGACAGGATTATTTACGGTTATCGGATTCTTCTTTGGCAATATTCCGTTTGTAAAAGATCACTTCTCAATGATCGTAATTGCTATTATTCTTGTTTCAGTAGTGCCAATCGCTATTGTCGCTTTAAAGAAAAAATTGTCACTAAAAAAAGAATTCCATTAATTGGAATTCTTTTTCATTTACGCAATAATTTTTCTGCAAAATATAATTCATAGATGATTCCCGCTACTGCAAAGCATGAAGCGAAAAATCCTTCAGTTAAAACATTAATAATCGGATCCGTATTAGGGTCAAATAACCAATCATTGTTGTTAAACAAAATATGGTGAAACATCACAAAGAAACTATCAAAATTCGTCACCGCAAAAGGAAATACAACAATTGGAAGCAAGAGCAAAATAAGCGCTGCTGATTTATCTAAATTCAGCAATGCTTTTTTTCTTTGCTTTTTAAAGACAAAATGCAGTACTAGACAAACGATAAAAACTAATGCAGCCAACACAAATAATTGCTTACATTCAGCAAAGTGTTCGGCAGCATTTGGAGAAGTAGGAAAATCATCCATTTTAAGCCGCTTTTTAAAAGGCCAGAGCAAATAAACCATCAACTGGTTATAGTTATGCATAACCTTAAATAAAGACATGTGAACGGTCTCATATGTCTTCTGAACGATCATAAAAATAAAGAGTAGTGGCCAGCTTGCAATAATTGCGCCCACTACACTGCTAGTTAAAGCAAATAAAAAGTGATAAATAACCGAGAAAATATTGTCTTTAGTGATCATAGTTTGAACTCATCTAAATTATTAACCAAAATGGTTGGTTGTCTTTTGTCTTTAATGTCTTCTTTTTGAGTTACACCAGTTAAAGTCAGCATTTGATCAACGTCACTATTAAAGCCAGCTTTAATATCTGTATCATAATTGTCGCCTACTAAAAGAGCATCGTCTTTAGTGTAGCCCATTTTTTCTAAAGCCATATTAACGATAATTGATTCAGGTTTACCAATGTATAAAGGTTGAACACCACTAGCTGCAGCTACAAAGACGCATTGTGAGCCATTACCAGGAATAAGTTCTCCTTCTGCTGGAAGATTCATATCTGCATTAGTTCCAATAAAGGTTGCGCCATTTCTAATTGCGCGTGAAGCTACTCGCACCTTGTGATAAGTCAAATCTTTATCCATTCCGACAATTACGTAGTCTGGATCTTTTTCATTAAGCTCAAATTCAGGGTGCTTCAATATCTCAGTCCACAACCCGATTTCACCAATGATGTACACACCAATTTTCTTTTTATGATCGTGATTCAAAATATAACTAACTGTAGCCATGCTTGGAGTATAAACATGATCAATATCGGTATCAACACCATGACCTTTTAATTTATCTACAACCATTTGCGGCGTTCTTGTCGTATTGTTAGTTAAAAATAAATAGTCTTTATTATGCTCAATCAAGCGATGAACAAATCTTACTCCAGAATCAACAGTCTCGCTTCCGCGATAAACTGTACCATCTAAGTCAATCATAAATAAGCGGTAATCTTTCACTAGTTTCCCTTTCTCTTTTTAATAATAAATGAATGATGCCGTCCAAATTCTTTCTTTATTGCAATTGATTGCTTTTTCTTGAATTTAGTTTGATGAACGCGTCGTTTTTTAAACGGATTATTATTCTCATTTTTACGACGTTCTTTGTAATGTCGTCTTGAACGAAACTCTTCTTTTTTATTATGTTTACGTTCATAATGCTCACGCGATTTTTTCTTTGAATGCTGATAAAAATGCGTAGGATGAGTCAATTCCAAAATAAAATATGGTCCACCCGGATTACAATACTCCGTTAAATAATCCACGATAGCCAACTCTTTTTTATCAATCGACGTACGAGCTTCATCTTTATAAAAGCCTTTTAGTCGCAAGTGCTCACTTGAAACATCTCCTACCAAATAATCATATTGATCTAAGTAAGGATCATATTTTTTACGCAAGACTTCTAAATCAAGTGCATCCCTCTCATTAGCAATAACGCTATAAAGCTGGTCATTAATTTTGATACTTTTACCATCTTGAGCTACGTTAGCCAAGGGATGACGAAGTGGCTGCTCTTTTTCAAATTTATTTGTTTTCTCTTCGCTATTTTCTTCTGAACTATTTTTACTTTTTTCAGTCATTTACTTCACATCTCTATAACGGATATTTTTTGGCTAAATAGTCTCCTACAACTTCACGTAAAAATTGTGGGAATAAGAATTCATTTTCACCAACAATAGCCAAAGTTGGGAAAAATGGTACTAAGACATAGTGGTCCAAACACGCTAATTGATAGTCTTTTTCTGGATCAATTTCACGGCCATTCACATACACAATGCGTTTACGCATGTCTACTTTGATACCCTTGTAATACATTTGACCAAAAATCTTGCCTCTAAAGCTCATGCCTTGCAAGTGAAAATGATCAAGATAGTGACGGTTCTTTTCGATTTCCATTACTAAACGCCACAAATCGCTTCCCTTTAATGTTGAGCGAACAACATGCATTGGGTGAGGCAAAGCGTTTTGCAAATCGAATTGGGTTAAAATGCCACTCTTAAATGGAGTCAAAAATAAACCAGAACTTAAAATTGCCAAGTCAGTTTTAGCAAAATTAGCAATTGCATCAAGAGAAGCTTGTACTGCAGCTACTTTGTCATCGGCAAACTTTTCAGGTAATTTAGCTACTTTACGCTCAGAAAGCATTTGCTTGCCTTTTTCATAGTAGCCTTTAATCACTGCTTCGTCTTCCGGCTCTTCTGGCATAGATGCAGTTGCAACAGTCTTAGGAACAATCTTAGTTACGTGGTGATTTTCTAATTCTACATGAATATCGCCAACATAATTGCCCCATTTGCCAGTTTGAGTAATCCAGGTGTGATCGACCTTTTCACCATTAGCAATTAAATCATGACTGTGACCACCAACAATTAAATCAATTTGCGGATAATTCTTAGCCAGCCATCGATCCATCTTTAAGCCAACATGCGTAATCAAAATCAGCATATCGTATTGGCCTTCAATTTTCTTTAACTCATTATCCATTGTGCTGCCTAGCATCTTAACGTGCCAGTGATTAGGACCATAAGTCATTGGATAAGCGGCAGTTAACCCGATTAAAGCAATACGTGTCTTCTTTTTGGTAGTTAAAATCTTGTGTCCCACTGCCCACTTAGGCATTGTTTCGTCTTCTTCACGCAAATTTGCCAAAATTGTAGGAAAATTCGCATGATCAAATAAGTGCTCTAAAACCCAATGAGGGTTAGAAATTCCTTCATTATTGCCAATCGTTAATGCCGTGTATTTAAAGCCATTCATCAGTTTGATATTAGCTTGACCTTCTGTAGCATCAGTCAACGGGTGCGAGCGATCCATAAAGTCTCCTGCGTCAAAAGTATAAACTTCATCAACTGAAGTATCTGCTTGCGCCTTTTTTAAATAGCGTCCAATTTTAGGAAAATGTTCAAAATGTGAATGAAGGTCATTTGTATGTAAAATTCGCAATGTTTCCATTTTTCATGCCGCTTTCTAACCAATTCGATTGGCTTTTAATATCATATTATACGCATCTAGGATTTTTCCCTTAGGCTTATCCCATTCTACCCATTTTGGATTTTTCCAGTCGTCTTCATTTGTTAACGTCTGTAAATCATAAGTATCATTGATATATTTTTCGTACTCAATTAATGCCTTAGTTCGTGGAATATTTAACTGCAATATTCTAACGCTTTTAATAGCTCCATGGTCTGCAGCTAATTCCGCAATCCCATTTTGATCGATATTAGAAATTTCATAATATCGACTGCCATCATTTCTTGTAATTTCTTCAATTAAATCCAATTGTTCCATTAAATCACCGAATAAAAGAATCATACTATAAAAAATAGAAAAAAATGTGTAACCATGCTATTGTAAGTATGCGATAGAGGTGTACACATGAAATTTAAAAGCCAAATGTTTTGGGCTATTTTTTTTAGCTTAGTCTTTTTTACAACTAGCGGTTTTACTGTCGTTGGTCACCGCGGCGATCCTATCAAATATCCCGAAGAAACAATTCAGGCTGATAACTCCGCCTTCAATTCTGGTGCCGACTACGTTGAACTCGATCTCCAACTTTCTAAAGATGGAGTACTGGTCATCTCTCATGATGATGATCTTTATCGAGTTACTCATACACATGCAATTGTATCACAAAATGACTTTAAGACACTTAAACAGCTAAGGTATGATAATGGCGAACATGTAATGTCGCTTAATGAACTTTTTAAATATTATAAGCATAGGCCCAATACTAAGTTCGTTTTAGAAACAAAAATAGACCATAGCATTAATCCTTCTTATGAACTTGAAGACAAAATAGCACAGGTAGTTAAAGAATATCATATGCAAAAAAGAATTATGATTCACTCTTTTTCTGCAGCAAGCCTATTTCATTTAAGAAAATTAATGCCTGATGCTTATCTAATTTTGATTGTGGGTAGCTTAAAAAGAATCAACTTCAGTATTTTACCGCAAGTCAATGCGGTCAATGCTTCATCAGATATCGTCCAAGAGCATCCCTTCTTAATCCATTGGCTTCACAAATTGCACAAGCAACTTTATGTCTGGGCTGAAATGGATGAATCACCTGCTTTATGGCACTGGCTGATTAACCGCAACGTTGATGGCGTAGTAACCAACTTTCCAGCTACTGGTTTTAAATATAAATTAGCAAAAAGCGGAACTAAAAAATACGCGATTAATCGGTCAGGGATTTATTTTGGTAAAACAAAAACTGCCACAATGATGAATCCTTATATTCGAATCAAAGAAAAGAAATATGTTTATCCAGGACAAAAAATCAACGTAACTTACGGCGTTCGAGTTAACGATCGACTTTATTATCAAATTGCTGAAAAAACATTTATTTCTGCTGAATTTGTTAACCTAGACTTAAGTCCAAAAGATATTGCTCCATATAAAAATAAACAGATTATGGCTAAACCTGATACTAAAGTTGCAGTATACAGCTATCCTGACAATCAAGCCAAAACTAATAAAACATTACCTACTAATAAATTATTCAAGATTCAAAACTTTAACGGCACTCCTAAAAACATGTGGCTTTACACCAAATTAGGCTGGATCAAGGCAAACAGAATTCTATTTTACGGCTTCTTTAATAAACAAGCTTTTGCAGATTATAATGAGTTACCAAGAGTTAGCCAATACGATAACTTAGCGCTTTTAACATATAATCCAAATAAAAAACTAATTGAGCCAACTTATCGTGAAAAACAAAAAGCCGTTAACAAAATTATTCATTAAAAACAAAACATTCTAAGCTTAATAGTGAATTGATTATCCGACGGGATAGTCGAT
>NZ_CABUIW010000079.1 GCF_902491705.1 uncultured Lactobacillus sp.
TAGTGAATCGACTATCCCGTCGGATAATCAATTCACTATTAAGCTTAGAATGTTTTGTTTGTCAAAATTTTAGTTAATTAAATTTTTGAGCTATTTTGATGTAAAATTATAGTTAATTAAACAAATTTGCTAAAATCTGTCAAAATTATAGTTAATTAAAATTTTGACAGACAAATAAAAATGTCTAGGAAAAAATTCCTAGGCATTTTTCATTAAATCAAATACTTCTCACTCTTTAAGTACCATTTCTTAACAACCGTAGTTAAAACGATATATAGCACAAGCAGTACAGCAACTATTACTAAGAAATAAGCTGGAATTGGACCAAACTTCATAGCTTTGGCTACAGGAGTAATGAATGGCAAGAATGTTCCGATTATTGCCATCCCCATTGTTGAGTAAACCACAATAGCTGAGGCACGTTGTTGAATAAATGGAACAGCTGGATCACGCAACGCTTGAATAACCATTTCTTGTGTCCAAAGAGATTCAATAAACCAGCCAGTACAAAAGATTGTACTGAATAATAGTTTTTGACTAGCACTAGCAGCAACATAACTTGCCCCTACTGCTTGTGGACAAACAACAAAGTAAAGCAAGGCAAAAGTGATAATATCAAAGACTGATGAAGTTGGACCAAAGTAGAACATGAATTTTGGCAGTTTCTTTGTACTCCACTTTCTTGGCTCTGATAGATACTCGCGATTCATCGTATCAAATGGAATTGAAAGACAACTAGTACCATACATTAAATCTAAAATTAGTAATTGAAGTGGCAACATCGGTAAGAATGGTAAGAATGATGAAGCCACTAAAATAGAAAGAATATTACCAAAGTTAGATGACAAAGTAATCTTGATGTACTTCATAGTATTTCCAAATACTAAACGTCCAATTCTAACTCCATGTTCCAGAATATTTAAATCTTTATGAAGTAAAATAATATCTGCCGTCTTTTTAGCAATATCTACTGCTGTATCAACTGAAATTGATACATCGGCTGCCTTCATAGCTGGAGCGTCATTAATACCATCACCCATATATGCCACAGTGTGACCATTCTGACGCAGCAATTCAATGATCTTAGCCTTCATGTCAGGTGATAATTTAACAAACAGATCACAGTCTTCAACCATCTTTTTCATTTCTGCATCTGATTTACCTTCAAAGTCGCTACCTTGATAAATGCGATCAGCATTTAATCCTACTTTAAGAGCAACATTACGAGTTACAGCACCATTATCACCAGTTAAAATTTTAACTGCAATACCATCTTGCTTTAAATTATGAATAGCTGATTTAGCAGTATCCTTTGGTGGATCCAAGAATGCTAAAAATCCAACTAATGTCATATCAGTTTCATCGTCAGCATTAAATTCGCCAACTGGTGCTGGATTCTTTTTATAAGCTAACAAGACTACTCGCAAACCATCATTATTAAGATCATTGATCTTCTTTAAAATGTCTGCTCTTTTTTCTTCATCTAGAGGCAATACTTGATTGTGTATTTCTACTTGGCTAGAAGCTGCTAGCATTTCTTCTGCAGCTCCTTTAGTTACCAGTAAGTGCTGATTGTTATTATCTTTAACAACCACACTCATGCGGCGGCGTTTAAAATCAAAGGGAATTTCATCGATTTTTTGATAACTTGAGTCGATTTTCTTAGTATCAAGCTCATCTTTAGCAGCATCAATAACTGCCTTATCCATCAAATCCTTCATCCCCGTTTGATAGTAGCTATTCAAATAAGAAAGTCCTAATACTTCTTCTGTTTCTTGTAAATCAATATTATAGTGTCTTTCAAGTACTACCTTATCTTGAGTCAAAGTCCCTGTTTTATCTGTACAAAGAATGTCGGCTGAGCCAAAGTTCTGAATGGAATTCATTCTCTTAACAATCGTGCCATGCTTGGACATTTCAACAGAACCTTTAACCAAGTTACTGGTCACGATAACTGGCAACATTTCTGGAGTTAACCCTACCGCAGTCGCAATCGCAAAGATCAATGCATTGACCCAATTGCCTTTAGTTAACGCATTAATTACAAAAACTAACGGTGCAATTACTGCAGTCATTGTTAACAGGATTTTAGAAATGTTTTGAATACCAATATCGAAAGTAGTTTTCTTTGGCTTTTGATCAGCTATCGTTTGAGCTAATTTACCAAAAATGGTTGTGTCACCTGTCGCAAAAACAACTCCAGTGCCTGAACCAGATACAATATCTGTTCCCTCATACAAGATATTAGGATAATTAATATAATCAGTATCTTGAGCATTTGGTCTTTTATACGCAGTTTTTTCCACAGGACTAGATTCACCATTTAGTGAGCTAGAAGAACAAAACAGGTCTTTACTGCGAATTAAATACATATCAGCTGGAACCAAATCACCAGCTGCTACATTGATAATGTCACCAGGAACTACCTTCTTAGTTGGCAATTCTTGGTCTTGATTATCACGCTTAATATTAGTGGTGACAGAAATCATGCCTAAAAGTGATTTAACTGCATCGCTAGTTTTTACATTCTGGAAAAAACTAGTAAAACCTGAAATCAAAATCATTGTTAACATGATGATAACTGTACTCAGATCCTTTTGGTCTGACGGTACAAAAATATAATCAGTGAACAAAGACAATGTCGCTAAAATTAATAGCACGATTGTAAATGGTGTAAAGAATGATTCAATCAAGAAATGCAGCTTAGTGTTGTGTTGATTGTCACTAATTTCATTGGCACCATCTTTTTCTAGCCTTTTTTCGGCCTCTTTTGTTGTTAATCCATTACTAGAAGTATGCAATTTTTCTAAAACTGCTTCTGGCTTTTGATTAGCAATTTCTTGTAAAAATCTTTTATCCGAAGATATTTTTTTGGATTGGTTGATTCTAAGCATCTCAATTCTCCTTCTAAAAATACTCGGCAAACAAACAAAAAAGCCAATGCAAATAAATTGCATTGGTTTTTACAAGCGATTTTCAATCTTTTTACTCGTCGTTCAGTTTTAACACTACGTGACGTAAATTCCATTTGAATAGCTGATTGAGAAAAGCCTTGTCTCGACAATTCTTGTTTAACTCGTTGGCATCTCTGGATGTTGCTGAGCATCAGCATATGTTCACGTAGGAGTCTCACCTAACAGTTCATTTGCTTTTATTATTCGATTTCGCTACTCATAGTAGTTTTTATAATGAGATAAATCAAGCGACTTTACTTTTTCTTAGTGTTTTTGTAACAATCAAAAAAAGCCAATGCTATTAAAACATTGACTTTTATGACTACCAAATATGAAGTAAACGAGTTGAATCTAATTTACTTAAATTGAATTGGTGAACATGTTGCTTAGGATTTTCTGGGAACTCCTTAATGAAGTCTGCCACATTATATAATCCTGTAGAATATGTCCATACACCCTTCACTTTTCTGATTGGGTCAAGCATTTCATTTCTGATTGGATATGCCGAAATCAAAAAGTGCTTATGGTGAAACTTAAATACGAAATATGGCAACTTGAATTGCTTTACTGCCTCTTCTTCAGTCTTGGCAATTGAAACCACATTACGATATGTTCCATACTTTTCAGTAAATTTATCATTAAATGAAAAGTAGAAATTCGAGATATGCACATGTGGAAAATCTTCTTCATCCACTTTATCAGGAACAGCAATCACGTGTGAATAACGATCAAGATTACTTTCCTTTTGTGATAATGCATGATCCATTTGGTTAGGAACAATCTTATGTGCCCAATATGGCACTTCTGGATGTGCTTCGTAAGAGCGGTACATTTGTTTAACAACTTCTGGTTTTACCCAATCGTAATGCATTCTTGTTTGATTACGCTTGAGTAGATTTTCCAACGTGTTGTGCTGCATCAAATCCACTACGAAACATTCATAATGATATTTATCTACCCATGGTTTAAAATGCTCGATTGCACTAGGAACAATATGCGTTCCGTCGACAATTACAGTTTCCCCATGTTCCATCTTGTGTTCTACAAGGTGATCCACCATTTGCTCAGTACGCACAGTTACGTGCCGCGGAATCACTTGGTGTAATACATCCGCATCCTCTTGATAATAAACTGTTAGATCCGCCAATAATAACCTAATTTGATCACGACTGATCGCATAAGGCGTTAAGTGATGACGAGCAATAAAAGAAGATTTACCGGAGCCAGGTGCACCTCGCAATAAAAATAATTTACGCATGCAAAATACTCCAAACTAATATACTAGAAATCATAGTAAATTTTACCATAGTTGCAGAGAAATCCTTATTCAGAGTATTAAAAAAATGCAGGTTGTCTGCATTTTTAACGTAAAATTTCTTTATTAACGATATTTAATTGATCATCCATTGTATAAACGATGGGTTCTGCGTTAGGAACTTCAAGGTTCACAATGTCATGATTATCGATATTTTCAAGTTTTTTAATTAAAGCACGAAGACTTGAACCGTGAGCCACAATTAACTGATCTTCACCATTCAAAAGTCTAGAAGCAACATGATCATAATAATATGGCATCAAACGTTTCTGAGTTTGGTGAAGACTTTCTGCTCGCGGCATTAAATGTTGATCACATAATTTATAGCGGCGATCAATCATTGGCGAGCCTTGTGCTGGCGGAATAGAATCAAAACTTCTACGCCAAAGTAAGACCTGTTTTACACCAAATACTTTACGCGAAATATCCTTGTTAAGGCCACGTAAAGCCCCATAGTGACGTTCATTTAACCGCCACGTCTTAGTGATCGGCAGCCATAATAAATTGCATGTATCGGCAACAATGTTGGCTGTCGTGATAGCACGCGACAAGACCGAAGTATGAATATGCGTTGGTGCAAAATCTGAGATAGTATTAATCAATTCGCCTGCTTGTCTAGCCTGCTCTTCGCCCTTTGGGGTTAATGGAACATCATTCCATCCAGTGTAAACATTTGCGGCATTGGCAACACTTTCGCCATGTCGAACTAATACTAATTTAGCCATTTTTATTCCTTATTTATTAATTAAACATCTAATGATCATTACTATTCCCGCAATGGTAAAGATTACGCCTAAAATCATGAATGCTTTAATACCACCTTTATTGTTAGGTTGCTTGCGACGATTAAAAGCGTATGACATATCATATATACCCATAATTAAAACAATTATAGCTGTAAAAATATTGACTGAAAACATTGATCCACCTAATTTTCGTTATTTCCGCGGCCTGGAACAATCATCTTATCATTGCGGCCACGCTCACATTCTGCTTGCAAAGTAACGTGATTGATACCAAGATTTTCTTTTAATTTTTCACCAATTTGTTGATAAAGCTTCTCAAGTTCTCCAACTTGCATATCATGATCAACATTAATGTGGGCGTCCATCATAATAAAATCATCACTATAGCGCCAAACATGGACGTGGTGAATATTCTTCACTTCAGGAAATGACAGCATCAATTTGTTTACTTCAGTCAAATCAATATTAGGATTTGATTCCATTAACACGTTAGCTGCCTTCATGGTTATCTCATATGCTTCATGCAAAACAAAGACTGAAACCAAGATAGTTAATACTGGGTCAAGCCAAGTCACATTCCAGAAGTAAATAAAAATCGCACCAATTACAACGGCTACACTTGATAGTGCATCACTAAGCATATGAACAAATGTTGAGCGTACATTTAAGTTACCTTTAGCATCCCTATGCATCGCAAACATTGAGATCAAATTGGCAACTAACCCAATAATTGAAACAATTAACATGATCCCGCCGTGAATATGCTCTGGCTTCCAAAATCGTTGAATAGCTTCAATAAACAAAACTACACTAATCACGATCAAAATAACGCCATTGGTAAAAGCAGCTAGCGTTTCCGCCCGCTCATAACCAAAAGTCTTCTTTTGATTGCGGCTACGTCTACTGATCAGGTGAGCAATGAAAGACAAAATAATTGCACCTACATCACTCAAATTATGAACAGCATCCGAAAGCAGGGCTAGTGATCCTGAAAAAATACCACCTAAAAATTCGGCGACAGTAATAACAACATTTAATAGCGTAACAAATACATAACGCTTAGTTGTATGATCTTTATTCATGTAAATTTTCCTCTCGCTATCAGTGTACCAAAAAAGGCCCTACTTATGCAGTAGGACTTCTTTATAATTTTTCGGCATCGACATTGTAGTCGACGATTTCAAATTGACCATTATCATGCAAGATTCCTCGAGTAACGCTACCGTTATTTGGAAAAATAATGTCATGCTTGCCATCGCTCTTATTCCAGTACTTAATCGACAAGGTTTTAATAAAATCACCATGTGTAACTAATAGTACTCTTTCTTCATCCTTAGTAAGGTCTCTTAATACCTTAATTCCACGGATCATTCTCTTATCGAGTTCTTCTGTATTCTCTGCCAAATGGCGTGGATCAGCCTTCTTAGTTGCTTCTCTAAACTTATCTAATCCAACTTGATTGATAATCTTAGCAACATCATCTTCATGACCGATCCCAGCTGCCATCGCTACTTGATCCCAGGTTTGGTTAATATCATCACCTTCGAAAGTTCCAAAGAAAACTTCACGAAATTCTGGCAACTTTTTAATTTTACCAATATCCGAGACCAAATTAGCGTCTTTCATTAAATGAACGGTGTCAATTGCTCTTTTCAAATCTGATGAGTACATGTTATCAAAGTGAACTTGGCTTAATGCATTTGCTGTTCTCTTTAAATCGTTAATTCCCTTCACAGTTAGCGGAGAATCACACCAGCCTTGAACTTTGTTCAGCTGGTTAAACATTGTCTCACCGTGGCGAACTAAATAAACTTCTGTTGCCATAAATTAACCCCTGCTATATAAAACATGGAAATATGTAGAATAATATAATTTTCTACATACCAGAAAGATATATTATCCTTTCTTTGTTTTATTTACTGTCGTCAACACTAGTATTCCGATATTCCAATATAGGAGTAATCGCATTGACTAGCTCTTACAGCTTAAGGGTTTAGCTAACCCCGTTTTTCTTTTCTATTTTGCTAAAGCTAAAAGATTTAAAACTGCATTTT
>NZ_CABUIW010000080.1 GCF_902491705.1 uncultured Lactobacillus sp.
AAAGGTGAATAAAAGCATCGTCATGCTTCTATTCACCTTATACTTTAGGATGTTTGACAAAGAGCCGTTAATCTTAAGTTTATCTTTGATTAACAGACCTTTTTCATTATCAAATAATCTATGCTTTACTTAATAACCTTAGCATATTTTGCCGGAATCCATTCATTTTCATTACCAATTCTATAGCATAACTGATGGTTAATTCTCTTTTTAGCCCACGTTACATATGTTGCATTATTTTTAATCTTTCTATTAATTTTATGACCATCCCAATCTAGCAAGTTAACAGTTTTAGTTTTAATTCTTATTTTTACAACATGATGGAATTTAGTTTCTTTCACAAATCTATTTATTGATCTAGTGTTAGATACTGGAAGATAGTATTCATGACCTTTAATTATTACTTTGTAATACAATACTCCTTTAATCTTCTTAGTACCCTTAACACTATAAATAGAACCTACTCTAACAGTTTTCTTTAACCTCTTTCCTAAAACATTAAATACACTTATTCTATTTTTATCAGCAAAAGAATGGATTATTATTTTCTTATTCTTAGGTGTATTTATTTTATTCGTATCATTAGTTTCATTATTAAGATTATCATCTTTAATTACCTGTTTATTATCTGGATTCAATAAATTATTTTCTTGTTTAATATCTGAATCTGATGAATTGTTTTCTTGTTCAATACTTGGAACTGATGAATTGTTTATTTGTTTATTATCTGAATTTGATGAATTATTATCTTCTTTACCATCTAATTTACTTAGTGCTAATTGAATTTCATTTGAAATAATATCTATTTCTTTTTGGCTAGGAAAACTCTGTTCTGTTATTAATATTGCTTTTTCAAGAGTATTATTCAACTCTTCTTTTGAGCTAAGACTACTATTCTTGTATTTAACAGTGTCTTTAATTTGATTTGCTTGAATCACATTATTCTTTAGTTTACTAAAATCAACTTTTGTATTTTCGATTTCTGAATAATTTAATTCAATTTGATTATTTCCTTGATCATTTTGACCATCTATTTGAATACTCTGTGTAGTATAATCACCAAACCTTGTAATGGTATACGTCTGTCCATTAGGGAAGAAAATTTCAATTGAATTTTTATCTGTAAATATTTGAAGCTTAATATTAGATTGACCTTTAATACCTGAATTTACAAGATATCCTCCTTCAGAAGATAATCCATATTTATAATAATCGGCTGCATTTCCAGATAATTCTTCACTATTTCCTGTAACTTTATAAATACCCGAAACAGGATCGAATGAAATATTTACGTAATCTTTTCCCTGAGCTATATTAATTATTATTTTTCCTTCATATGGCTGTTTGTTTGCGGTTGAAAATACCATATCATAGTAACTATTAACAGGCTGATTTTTCAAGACTACTGATGGACCATCCTTTTTAATTGTTTGCTTTACATTAGAATCAGTAACCTTTTCTAGTCCTTTAACAATTGGAATAGATTTAATTATGCCATTTTGATGAAGAACTAAAGTACGTGGCAAACTATAGGATCCTAATCTTGCAGAAACGTTATTTGCTCCATTAACTTTAATTCCATTTGAAGTATAACTCCAGTTTCCAATCCATCCCATCGAAATTATACTTTTATCTGGCTTATTAATATCTGCTGAGCCAGAGAAGTTAGCGCCATAATAATCACTACCTTCATCAACTCTATGACTTTCATATTCTGGAACAAATAAGCCATTTTCGTCTAAGTGCCCAACTCGGTAATACGTACCTGTTGTTTCACCATATTGGTTTCTTTTACCGCCAAAGAATATAACTGCTTTGACTATTGCATTTCCATGAGCGTCCTTTTCTATATTTCCATTATCATCTGTAACGTACATAAACCTAACAGCTGGACATTCTAATGGAGTATCCGAATTATTAAATCCTGTTAAAACAGATTCACCACCTACTTTAGCAGGTTTATTAGGATCTGGATCAGACTTTACCCAATTGATACCATCGTCAGAAACATATATACCCAACTTGTCATTTTCTGCACATGCCATATACATTTCTGTCTTGCCATGCCCATTATAATAGAAAACACCAGCATCTCGTTCATTATTCGCATCTTTAGATCCTTTAACATAATCAATTACTGGATTTCCATTATTAAGTACATGATCAAACGTTTTACCGCCATCTAAAGAATATACAGCCCAAATATTTTGCGAATTATCCGATTTCTTCAAACCAGAGAAATATGATATATATGCATCTTTAGGAACGTCCTTAACTATGCCATAAGTATTTTGAACTATTGATCCAGTCCACGCCGATTTCCAAGCATTAGTATTATCTTTTAAGTCTACTTTTTTACCATCAGGTCCAAGCATAGAATCTGGTTGTGCTTCTAAAGCATTATTTTGTGGAATTTCAAAATGAAGTAGATCTTTTGTAACTTGACGTGACCAATTCTGTCCACTAGTTCCAAATGGATTATCTGCGCCATCAACTGAATGTAAGAAATAAAGATTATACTCACCAGTCACAGGATTATAAATAATCGTTTGCAAGTCATTAGACCATCCTTGATCAGTAGTCATATGATAAGCAGATTCATGTTCAGTTGATTTATCATTAATCACTCCTGGATTAACTGGTATAGAGTGATCGGGCTGATAAATTGGTGCCAAAGGTTTTTCTTGCTCAGATTTTCCATTTTTAAAAATAGGAACATACTTGTTATACAAACCTGTGTTTCCATACTCAATAGCATTTTGTGATGGAGCCCATCTTAAGAAATTATTTTTATCATATTTTTTGGAATAAACTTGTAGAATATTATTAAAGACAGATTTAGCTTGTTCTAAGCTATCAAAAGTACCGTTCATTTGCATATCAAATAGATCATTTTTGGGATCTAAGTGCATTATAAAAGTCCATGGCTGATACAAATTATTTTTGACTTTCATCTTATCATTTAATATAGCATTACCAATAACTAATTTGTCACCACTTAAAGCAAATATATTATTTTGATCGGTCCCTAAATTATTAACATTCCAATTTGAAAGATCCAAATAGTGCAAGTTTGTAGTACCGGCAAACATTGATCCCATATAACGAACATTGTTAACTTTCCATTTTGAAAGATTTAAGTTTGTTAATGATTTATCATTTTGAAACATTCCAGTCATAGTTTCAACATGTTGCATATTCCAATTTGTTGTATCCAATTGATGTAATTTATAACAATTGTTAAACATATTATCAGCATGAATTGCATTATTTAAATTCCAGTTTGTTGTATCTAGAGACTTTAATGATGAGCAATTTTGAAACATTGCTTGTACTTCTCTAGCATTTTGTAAATTCCAACTACCAGTATTAACTTTTTCAAGAGAAGAACAGCCCTCAAAAATATGCTGAATATTAGTGACTTTTGAAAGATCCCATTTTGTTGTATCACCGATATCTGTTAATTTTTTATCATTTACAAAGGCATAACAAATATTATCAATATTTTGCAATCCCCAATTTGTTGTGTTTACCTTTTGCAAATTAGAACAAGTATCAAAAATACTTTGCATATTCGTTGCTTTATTTAAATTCCAATTTGTTGTATCTAGATATACTAATTTACCAGCATGGAAAAACATAAATTGTAATGCTTCCGCATTATTTAGCCCCCAATTTGTCGTATTTAGTTTTTCCAAAGATTCACAAGATTGAAACATACCATCTGCAAATCTAACCTTACTTAAGTTCCAATTTGTTGTATCACCTATACTTATTAAACTTTTATCGTTTCTAAAAGCATTGGTAATAAATGTACAATTTTGAAGGCCCCAATGACTAGAATCAATTTGTTTTAATGATGAGCAACCATCAAAAATACCTGCAACTTCTAAAGCTTTTTCAAAATTCCATTTTGCTTTTCCAATAGAAACTAAGTTATTATCATTTAAAAATACATTGTTTGCATGTTGAATATTGCTCGTATCCCAATTACTTAAGTCTATTGATTTTAGTGCTTTATTATTTGCAAACATAGCCTCTATACTTGTTGCAGAGGTAATATTCCATTTTGAAACATCAATATTAGATAAACTGTCACATCCATCAAACATTGATCTAAAATCTTTTACCTTTTCTGGATTCCAATTTGTCAAATTTAAGTTTATTAAGTTATTATCTCCATGGAACATAAATGTCATATCCGTGGCATTCGAAACATTAATATTTGAAGCATTTATATCTTTTATATCATGATCGTTTTCAAATAAGGCATGAAAATTTTTAATATTTGTGGTATCCAAGCCTCTCAAATCCGCTTTGGTCAATTTCGAATTACTAAATACTCCATTCCAATCATCATTAGCCGCTATTATATGACCGTCTCCATTATTAGAAAACGTTATTTTTAAAGTCTTATTCTTATCAAAAATATTATTTAATGATTGTGCTGTAATATAAGCTTTACCATTTTTACTAATAATATTTGCATGAGCAAAATCAATATTATTCGGAATTATAATATCTGTTTTATCACCAATATAATCATTAATTGAGACATTTCCGTCAGGGTTAACTTCATATTTCCATTTTGAAAAATCAATGCCAGTTCCCTTATCATTTGTTTTTTTATCAGATAATACTTTTAAATCTTTTGTAATATTTTTTTCTTCTTGAATATTATTTACTTTAACAACTTGTCGTTCTAATGTATTTTTATTTGGTTGACTCTCTGTATCATTTTCGCCTTTATTATCATTAATTTCTAAATTAGTCTTAGATTCTACAACTTTTAA
This sequence comes from uncultured Lactobacillus sp., assembly GCF_902491705.1. Taxonomy (GTDB): domain Bacteria; phylum Bacillota; class Bacilli; order Lactobacillales; family Lactobacillaceae; genus Lactobacillus. The sequence continues at coordinate 4,794 of NZ_CABUIW010000080.1, forward strand.
TTGTGGATTTGTTTTATTCGTAGTGTCAGCCAATGTGTCAATTGAACCTTTTACTGTAGATGTATTGTTTTTTTCAAGTTCAACTTTATTTTCATTTTGTTTTTCAATTTTAGCTTGAGGACTTGCTTCATTTACAGTATCAGTTGAACTTTTAACAGTAAATGCATTGTTTTTCTCAGATTCAACTTTATTTTCATTTTGCTTTTCAACTTTGGATTGGGAATTTGTTTTATTTGTTGTATTAGATAATGTGTCAATTGAACCTTTTACAGTAGATGTATTGTTTTTTTTAAGTTCAACTTTATTTTCATTTTGTTTTTCAATCTTAGTTTGAGGACTTGATTCATTCACAGTATCAGCAAATGTATTAGTTGAAGAAACGCCTAAAAACAAAGCAGTACCTAAAAGAACACTTGTCAACCCAACTGTTAACTTACGCAATGCAAAATGATTTTCTCTTTTTGCCATATTTTCATAAAGAGAATCTTTTTTATTCATATTGAATGCCTCCATAAAACGTTACGTGATAATAATATAAGCGCTTACAACTGAAATGCTACATCTTTATCCTATGAAGAAATAGTGTCATTTGTCACATTTTTTAATATTACATAGAATTAGTTTTTATTTTTGTCATCACATAACCATCTTGACAGTTACATAAAATGCTCTATTATTAATTATGTAGGTATTATGTAATAACATATTAAAAAGAGGACTTAATTATGAAATACACTTTAGATGATTTTGCTCGTTTGATTGACCATACTAATTTACATGCAGACGCTACTCACGAAGACATGAAGAAGCTTTGTGATGAAGCCAAAAAATATCATTTTAAGATGGTAGCCATTAACCAAGTTCAATCTAAGTTCTGTTCTGAACAACTTAAAGGTACTGACATCGATACTGGTGCCGCTATTGCCTTCCCTTTAGGACAACAAACCATTGAATCTAAAGTCTTTGATACCAAAGACGCAATTAAAAACGGTGCTAACGAAATTGACTACGTTATCAACATCACCGAATTAAAAGCCAAGAATTACGACTACATCAAACGTGAAATGACCGAAATGGTTGAAACCTGCCACCAAAATCATGTCCCTTGCAAAGTAATTTTTGAAAACTGCTACTTAACTAAGGACGAAATCAAAAAGATGGCTGAAATTGCCAAGGAAGTAAAACCTGACTACATCAAGACATCTACCGGTTTTGGAACTTCCGGTGCTAAAGTAGAAGACGTTAAGCTAATGAAGTCAATTGTTGGTGATAGTGTTCAAGTTAAGGCTGCAGGTGGCATCAGAAATAGTGATGACTTTTTAGCTTTAATTAGAGCTGGTGCCACTAGAATTGGTTGCAGTGCCGGTGTTAAAATTATTGAAGCATTAAAGCAAAGAATGAAAGACGATCACGTTGATTACATTGAAATTTAACTAAGAAAAGAGGAACACACCTTGCCTTCAGCTAAATATAAAGACATACAAGAACAACTATTAAATGATATTAAAAACGGGAAATATGCTGAAGGAGATCTAATTCCTAATGAAGTTGATTTAGCACAGGAATTCAATGTTAGTCGACCAACTATTAGGCATGCGATCCGCAATTTAGTTGAAGCTGGTTATCTTGAACGCCGAAAAAAGCGTGGCACAATTGTTAAGCGCGTTAAACTTAAGCAGGAATTCACCCACGTGATTGAGAGCTATAACGATGAAATTAAGCAAAATGGCCGTGTAGCAAAGACGCAAGTACTGATTTTCGAAAAAATCAAAGCTAATCGCGAAGTTCAAGAAGCACTAGATCTTGAAGAAAAAAGTGAAGTTTATAAGTTAGTGCGTTTACGCTTTGCAGAGAACACGCCAGTAGTTTTGGTTACTACCTTCTTGCCAGCCAAACAATTGCCTGACTTTGAGCAACACGATTTCAATCATGAATCATTGTATGAAGTTCTAAAGAGCTACCATTTAGCTGTTACCCATGTTCAACGCAAATTAGAAGTAAAGCTTGCTGGTGAAACTAACAGTAATTTTCTTAATATCGAACGCACTGCCCCAGTCTTCTATTTCCATACAATTGGGAGCACCAGTGCAGGACAAAAAATTGAATATTCAATCGCCACCTATCGCGGCGACAACAACTACTTTATGATCGACTTAGATCAAAATAATGAGAACTAAAAAAATACCTTCTAAATCAATTCAATGAAGTGAGACCCAAAAGTTAGACACTTTTGGGTCTTTTATTATGACTAAATTTAATAAAGAACAA
>NZ_CABUIW010000081.1 GCF_902491705.1 uncultured Lactobacillus sp.
ATAGCTAATTCGAAGAAGTAAATCATGTAACCTAAAGTATGTGCTGATTGGTCTGGAATGTTAACAGTCATAACTGGTACACCACCATCAGTGTGGGCCAAAACAACACCTTCGTAAGCACGGTCGTTTACGTAGTTCAAGCTCTTGCCTTCCAAGAAGTTAAGTTGGTCAAGGTTCTTTTCATCGCCTGGGATCTTAACATCGTGACGTGGGTTTTCAACACGGATAACAGTTTCGAACAAGTTACGTAAACCTTCTTGGATGTATTGACCAAGTGAGTGAAGGTCAGTAGTAAAGTTAGCACTTGATGGGTAGATACCCTTTTGGTCTTTACCTTCTGATTCACCCATCAATTGCTTACACCATTCACCAAACATTCTAAGGCTTGGTTCGTAGTTTTCAACGATTTCAGTAGTGTAACCCTTGCGGTAAAGAATGTTACGAAGTGCTGCGTATTGGTATGGAGTTGCCTTTGACAAGTCAGTGTCAGTGTAGTCAGCACGAGCGTCTGCTGCACCCTTCATTAATTCGTCAATGTCAGCACCTGAAGCAGCGATTGGAAGTAAACCAACAGCTGAAAGAACACTGTAACGACCACCAACGTCATCTGGAACTACAAATTCTTCGTAGCCTTCTGCGTCAGCTTCAGTCTTCAAAGCACCCTTTTGACGGTCAGTAGTTGCGTAAATTCTCTTAGCAGCTTCTTCTTTACCGTACTTCTTGATTAACTTGTCTTTGAAAATTCTGAATGCTACTGATGGTTCAGTAGTAGTACCTGACTTAGAAATTACGTTAACGCTGAAGTCCTTGTCGCCTAACCATTCGATTAAGTCGTAAAGGTATGAACCTGAAAGTGAGTTACCACAGAAGACAACAGTTGGCATATCACTGTCAACCTTGCCGTAGAAGTTGCTGTTCAAGAATTCAATTGCAGCTTGTGCACCAAGGTATGAACCACCAATACCGATACAAATTAAAACATCTGAATCGCTTTGAATCTTCTTAGCAGCCTTCTTAATGCGGGCAAATTCGTCCTTGTCGTAATCTACAGGTAAGTTAAGCCAGCCGCGGAAATCGTTACCAGCACCAGTACCATCACGAAGTTCAGTGTTAGCAGCGTTTACCATAGCTTGCATTTCACTTAATTCATTTTCGTGAACAAATGGAGTTAATTTACTACTATCAAATTTAATTAAACTCATAAATCTGCTTCCTAACTATAAAAAATTTTTACAACCTTATTTTAACAATCTTGTTTATCGAATACCAGTCTCAAATCACAGCGCATTCATTTTTTTCGAAATATCCGATAAATTAAATAGCCTAGGATTGCACCGCATGTATTGAAAAAAACGTCATCAATATCGCTAACACCAGTTTCTAGTAAAAATTGCAAAGTTTCAATTCCAACTGAGAATAGCATCCCTATTAGAACAGTTTTCAAAAAGGACTGCTTCTTAGAAAATACGATTGGAAATAAAATACCAAATGGGACAAAGCAAAGAATATTACCAAACGAATTATAAAAGAAATCTAATCGACTAGGAGCATACACCAACTTCCAAGTTTCCTTCATAAACACCAAATTAATATCGCTTAACGGCCTATTGAAATTCAATGTAATTTGCCAAGGAAAATAGGTATCTCGGAAAGTTGTCAGCATTAATATCAAAATTAAATAAAATGCAAAAATCCATACACTGGCTTCTGACTTAAGAGTGCGTCTTCTGCGAATGAAAAGAAGCCAGATTAAACGTAAAACAGCAAAAATCAAAAAATAAAAAACTGTCTTATCTAATGCCATTAAAGTTAATTTAATCAAAGCAAAGTGATTAATACTGGTCGCGTATTGCCTTGCTAACAAATTATATATTGGGCCAAAAAATAGCATGCTCTGCCTCTTTCCAAGTTATTCCTTTAAAATTATACTCACTTTTTTAGATCTAAATTATTAAAAAAGAGATAACTATTAGCAAAACATTGTTTTAGCTTGATGTAACCTTTAAAATTAATGTTTGTTAAGGAGTACTAAATATATGAAGAAAAAGAAAATCATTGCTTTTATTCAAACTCGACCTGGTTTTTTAGCACTACTAGTCTTTTGCTTTTGGATAAAATACATCTTTGCTGCTTATTTTGACTTTAACTTAGGATTAAGCGATCCATATCAACACATCATCATGTGGCTTAGTCCTATTGGAGTAGAAATTGTTTTGCTCAGCATCGGCTTTTATTTTCCAAGACCACTTGTATCATACATTGCAATGTTGGTGATGGATTTTGCTAATACTGCTTTATTATTTGCCAACATCATTTACTACCGACAATTTACAGATTTTCTAACTATTAAAACAATGAGTAACGTCGGTAAGGTATCGCAAGGTTTAGGAAAAAGTACTGTTGCCCTGCTTCATCCTACTGATATTTTGATTTGGATAGATCTAATTATCATCATCACGCTTTTGGCAATTCATAAAATTAAAATTGATCAAAAGTCATATGGTTTATCCATGCCTTTAGCAATTACATCCATTGGGGCATTTGTAACCACCTTAAACATCTTCTTAGCAGAAACTTCTCGGCCTCGACTTTTGCGCAACACTTTCGACCGCTCTTACGTAGTTAAATATTTAGGACTTGACACTTTCACCGCCTACGACGGAATTAAAAGTGCACAAAATGGGCAAGTAACCAAAAATGCCAATGCCTCAGATTTAAACAATATTCTAACTTTTACTAAGAAAAATTACGCTGCTCCTTCTTCTCCATATTTTGGTATTGAAAAAAATCGTAATGTGATCGTCATTCACCTTGAAAGTTTCCAACAATTTTTAATTAACCTTAAGGTCAATGGCAAAGAAGTAACTCCATTCTTAAATTCACTATACAAAAATAAACATACTATCAGCTTCAATAATTTTTATCATCAAGTAGGGCTTGGTAGAACCAGTGATGCAGAAAATATGCTTGAAACTGGAACTTATGGTATTTCAGATGGTTCTCTCTTCACGTCACTCGGATCAGAAAATACATTCCAAGCTGCTCCGCAAATATTACGCCAAGATGGTTATACTTCTGCTGTCTTCCACGGCAACGTAGGAACTTTTTGGAACAGAAATGATGTCTATAAAAATATGGGCTATAATTATTTCTTTGATAAAAACTACTACTCTTCACAACCAAAAGATACTAGTGGTTACGGCTTAAAGGATAAGTTGCTCTTTGCAGAAAGTATTAAATACTTAGAACAGATGCAGCAGCCTTTCTACACAAAATTTATTACAGTAACTAACCACATTCCATTTGATTTGGACAAAGAAGATCAAGATCCTAACTTCAAAACTACTAACACCACCGACCAAACTATCAATAATTACTTCGTCACTGCTCACTATCTTGATGAGGCAATCCGTGAATTTTTTAATTACCTTAAGTCATCTGGCTTATACAAGAATACAATGGTAGTAATCTATGGTGACCACTATGGTTTAAGCAATTCAGAAAATGAAACACTGGCACCAATTATCGGCGAAAGTTCTGATACTTGGAATACTTACAATAATGTGCAAATGCAGCGTGTACCATTTATGATTCATGCTAATAACCTTAAAGGACAAATCAATCATGAAATTGGTGGCGAAATTGATGTCTTGCCTACCTTATTGCATTTGCTTGGGGTAAACACCAAAGGCTACGCTCAATTTGGTGAGGATCTACTTTCAAAGAATAGACAAAATTGGGTAGTATTCAGAAATGGCACAATCGTCAGCGAAAAATACGTAATCGTTGGTGCTAAAGGAATTAAAGGTACAGTTTACAATCGAGAAAACGGTAAACAGATTATCAACTTTACACCGCAAGAAAAGAAAGAAATTGCAGAATTAGCCAAAAAAGGTAAAGATGCACTGCACTATTCAGACTTACTAAACAATCACAATCTATTGCGTTTCTACACGCCCGCCGGTTTTGTTCCAGCAGATCCAACTCAATTCAACTATTCTGAGAACTATCAAAAAATGCTTGAAATCATAAAAGAACTGGCTTCTAAATCAACTTCTCTTTACAGTAAACATCATGGCAGCACAACTAATCTTTATCGTACAAATGCGCCTGAGCTAAAAGGCAGAGCTCAAGAGATTACACAAGTCCCTAAGAATATTAAGGATGAAAATTCTAAATACAGCCAATCTAGTTCAAGCAATAATCAAGCAAAATAGCGCAAAGCAAAAAGCCGTTAGTTAATCTAACGACTTTTTATTTTTCAACAAATTGTTCATAGCCTTTATCAAAGAAGATCACAACAAACTTTGATCCTTCGCCAGGCTTTGAAGCAACTGTCACTTTACCACCATGCTGCTTAATCAATGATGATACGATTGCAAGTCCTAAACCAGACTCACCAGTACCTCTTCTTGCTCTAGATGGATCAGCCTTAAAGAAACGTTCAAAGATATATTTGATTTGGTCTTCACTCATCCCAATACCATTATCTTGAACTGTAAGTGCTGTACCATGCTCTATTCGTTTACCCTTAATTTCAATTTTTCCATCATGAGTAAACTGAATAGCATTTTGAACCAAGTTGACCATGACTTGAGTAAAGCGATCACGATCAGCATAGATTGGTAAATCATCAGGAGCTATTACTTCCAGCTCATCATTTGCCTTTTCAGCATTTTGACTAAGCTGAGACTTTAAGTCCTGCAAAATCGGCGTGGCATTAAAGTTAGTCTTAATTAAATTAATTTGGTTATTGCGAATCTTTTCGTAGTCCAAATTTTCATTAACTAACCTAATCAATCGCTTAGTTTCTCTTTGCATTAAAGCAATTGATTTTGGCTTCGATTCTTCTGGAATAGCGTCATATTGCAAGCCTTCCAAAATACCGTTAATTGTAGTCAACGGCGTCCTCATTTCGTGTGCTGCATCCGCCATAAATTGATCTCGCCGTTTTTCTTGTGCCTTAACTTCTTCATTAGACTGTTTCAGAGCCTGAACCATCTTATTGAAGTTTTCTGCCAGCTGATCAATTTCATCACTATCTTTATGCTGAATTTGCACATTAAAGTTCCCGGAAGCAACCTTTTGCGTTGCACGAGATAGACGTTTAATTCGAATAGTTGAATAATACGAAATAATAAAACTTAAAATCAAACCAACCGCAACAGTTATTAGCAACGCTCTAAGCAAATTGCGCTTAGCCATATAAATTGGTCTTTCAACATGCGTAACTCGTGAACTAATCCAGGCTACACCAACTAAGTTCTTACCATTCATCCACGGAACAAGTACACCCGTATAAGCATCCTTAGTTGATCTAATAGGTGATTGTTCATTGTGGTTATTTTGAATTCGAATTTCTTGTCCTGTCTTTAATGTAGAAAAGACATTCTTAGCTAGTTGAATTTTTGCATTAGTTTTAGGATAAATCTGTTCATTTTTTTCATTAAAAATACGTAAATGAACGTCATCACCATGCAAGACGAATTCTAATTGATTTAAAAAATTATTGCTCAGCAGTGCCGTGCCATTTTTTCCATCAACTTCAGCTAAATCACCAAGAGAAGCCGCATAGCCTTCCATTCGTTGATAATTTTGCATATATGCTTGATTGCGCGCATAACCAATCTCAGAATAACCAATAATCGAAATAGTTGTCACGATTATCAGCAAAAAGCCCAGCATGTTTTGATAGATTAATTTCATTATTTTGCCTGTGAATCATCAAACTTGTAACCCACGCCCCAAACGGTTTGGATTACTTTTGCACCAACTTTTTCAAGCTTTTGACGCAATTTTTTAATATGGGCATCAACGGTTCTTTCTTCACCGTAATATTCGTAGCCCCATACTAATTCCAAAAGCTGATCACGTGAAAAGACTTGCTTTGGCTTTTGAGCCATTGTATAAAGCAAGTCAAATTCTTTTGGTGTTAAATCTGTCACAGGTTGATCATCAAACAAGACTTCACGTCGACTCTTAGAAATTTTCAAGTGTCCAGTTTCAATCTCATAGTCTTGCTTTTGCTCTTGCTCAAGAGTAGGCTTTTCTTCCATCATCACTCTACGATGAAGTGCCTTTATTCTGGCAATTAAAGCAATTGGACTAAAAGGCTTAGTGACGTATTCATCGGCACCAATGCCTAGACCAAGTACTTGATCTGATTCACTACCTTTTGCAGTAAGCATGATAATAGGAACAGTAGGCGAAATTGCTCTTACTTCTTTTGCTACTTGAATGCCATCTTTTTTAGGCAAATTCAAATCAAGCGTAATCAAATCATACTTATCCGCATTTTTCTTAAACATATCGACGGCTTCGACACCGTCGACAGCAATATCTTGTTCCCAGCCTTCTTTTTTGAAAAACATTCCCATCATTTCAGCGACAGAACTGTCATCTTCAACCATTAATATTCTTAAATTCATTATCGATCCCTAAATCCCTTTGTTCTTTGACGCTTCACTTGATCAGGATCAACATAGTCATGTGGCAATTCATGCCGTTTAAGCAGAAACTTTTTCAAACTTTTTTCTGTATAAACAATTGGCAACAAGATAAATAAATAAAAAGTTAATAACCAAATGAGAAAATAGCGATCCCAATTCAAAAAGTGAATAATTAAACCAATCACAACTTGAATCAAACCAAAGAGAATACAATATAAACTTGCCCTCCTTTGAGCAAATTTAAAACTCTCTTTATTGACTTGCGCCAGATAAGATAAATAACCATAAATTCGATTAGGCTTTTTAGCTGGCGAAATCAGCCAAAGTATCCCAATCACCATCATAATTAAGCCACAAGCGACATAGATCACAAATTCTCACTCCTAATTCTGATAAATTAAAATGATTATTCCTCACCAGGTGCGGACATAACTATTCTCATTTTACCAGTGAATGTGAAT
>NZ_CABUIW010000082.1 GCF_902491705.1 uncultured Lactobacillus sp.
GGCTTTCCCTTTTTCAATTTAATTTAGAAATTTACACAAAATATTTTACACTCCCAAACTCCACAAGGAGGACCACTTTTCTCACTATTGGCTAATATTTATCTGAATGAGTTGGACAAAAAGTTAACCAAATATGGTCGCCACTTTGTGCGCTATGCGGACGACTGTAAAAGTCAATGGGCCGAGAATGAGTAATGCAGAGCATTGCTAAGATTCTTAAAAAGCGACTGAAGGTTAAAGTTAACCCAGATAAAACTAAAATTGGTAGTAGTCCTTTACGATTGAAGTTTCTTGGCTTTTCAATAGGTGTGGACCGTAACAGTGCCTATGCCCGGCCAGCCAAGCAATCGAAAAAGCAAATTAAGCAAACACTAAAGCTATTAACCAAGCGTAACCGGGGAGTATCCCTTGAGCGAATGTTTGAGGAAATTCACCGAAAAATGCGTGGCTGGCTTCAGTATTACTCAATTAGAAAACTGACCGGTTTTATTCAACGCCTTGACCAATGGTTGAAAGCTCGAATAAGGCAGTATATCTGGAAATAATGGAAGAAATTGAAAACTAAGGTTACGAACTTACAAAAGTTAGGGTTGTCCTACCATGATGCGTATACTTTCGATAGTACCCGCAAGGGGCTACTGACGAACTACGCACAGTAAGACTCTAAACTATTCTCTAGCAAACCGAAAGCTGGAGCACCTTGGCCTGATCAATCTGTTCAAGACGCTCCAGTCAATTCAAAAGTGATTAAGTTGTCGAACCACCGTATACGGAATCGTACGTACGATGGTGTGAGAGGGCGATAATTGAATTAATCAATTATCGTCTACTCGATTGTATATGCACACTTTTTATTAAAGTATTCAATAGCTTCTTTGACGAGTTGCTCTAGCTCTTCCGGTATTTTTGGTCGTGCATGTTTATTCATTCAAACCAGCTTAAAATCGTTCCATTGGTGAGCTCTCCCATGGGGGACCTGGATGTGACATGCTGTGAACACAATTTCTGGAAGCTAAGTAATCGTTAAACATACTTGAACAGTATGCTGTTTCACGATCCGTATGGATCGTGCATCAGTTTCAACCTTAAATGCACGATTAAATGCCTCGATTACCGATGATGAGGTTTCAGTATCAGAAATGTTGTAGCTTAGAGCGTGACGGCCATATAAATCTAAAACAACATGTACTTGTGCTTTATGAAGTATGTGTTCGCCATAAACGACTTCCATTGACTTCATTTTCGCTTTTACTATTTGCTCATTTAATAGATTGTCATTAACATATTTTTATGGTATTGAATGCGGTTACGTTTCTTCTTCCTAACGTTGGCTTGAATTCCATGCTTACGCATGCAGTTAGTCACTCGCTTTAGTCCGGGTGTAAAATTTAATTGGTTCTCAAATTTTAACTGTGTAGTCATTGCTAAATATTCAAGCGTTCAATTATGTGCTTTTTCTAGTCCTAAGATAGCTTCAAGGAGTTCAGTCTGTTCTTTCTGATACCGACTTAGTTTCGATTGAGCTATTTATAATAACCATCGCGTGAAACACCAGCTGCTCTACACAGTCGACTAATTGACCAGTCATTTTCTCTTTTAGTTCTTGGATGGCCTGGAACTCTTGTTCATCTCCCGATTGCGTATTTCCACTAATTTTTTCTACGTTTGGTCAAGTACTTATTGTTATATAAAGGATTAAAAGCAATCTAAATATGTTGATCCAAAAGAACGGAGTAACTATATAAAGTTGGGTACACAAAAAGAATCCAATGTTCTTAAATTGTTTCATTAAGATGATATCGTGATTTATGATCAAGATCTTAAACTATAATCATAAGTTTGATCAAATTTAACAAGGTGATACGTTGTTTTAATTAAAATGAAGCATTGTTGCTATCGCAATTTTCTTAGTTCCACGCTCAGAAGATTGCTTCTTCCGCTGATAAGAATCATTAATATGACTTGGATGATAGTGAGAAACCATAGCGATACTTTGGATCGATTTGAATAAAATTTTTCTGGCTACTGTATTGCTTCTTTTACTTATATGATCATTTGCTACATAGTTTCCAGATTCATAATGGCGAAGATCTATTCCAATAAAAAGCATTTAAGGCGTTACTGTTTCTAAATCTTCAAATATCACCTAATTCATTAATTGAACAACTATCGTTTGCCAAATTAGGGTATACTAAGTAATTCATCAAATTCTTTTAGTGACTTAGCCAAATTAACCATCTTAGATATTACTATTTTCTTTTCATCTGATTCAGTTTGTACTTTACTGATTATATAATCAATTTGTTCAAAAACGGGTGAATCATCAGCAACTGAATAAACATTCTTAGCTGCACTAATTAGTGACTTAGCCATTTAGCAGCTCTTTGTATCGAAATTTGCTTCTTAGTTCCTTTTTTATTAGCTCAGTTAATAATATATTATTGGAATAAGTTAAAGCATTTTTTGGTTGACAAAAATTCTTTACAAGAAAATAATATAAATCATTTTTGAAGTTGCTTAATATATTCTCTATTTTTGGGAATACCACTTGGAGTGCCCTGTGAAGTCTGTTTTCTTTAATGGTTGATAGCTTTATTGTTGATTTACTTACATCTATTCCAAATACACAAAGCATTTTTACATCTCTGTGAAGTTCAAATCATTCGTTATCTTACAATCTAATTTTCTGTACTCAATTTCAATAGCCAACAGATTAAGACCAGATTTTTGTAAAATTAAACAAAATTGCCATTTTGCGATGCGACATTCAATGCCAAAGAAATTTGCGACATGTCAACTTCGTTTCCTACTCTAACAAAAAAGTAGTGGAAATTCAGATCCGTCAATTTGAATCTTCACTACTAAACTTAGTCTATTTTCTAACTTAATTTTGCAAATAGCGAAATAACAATATTTTAATTTTCTTACTGAGAAATGATCTAATTCCGCTGAGCGCTCTCGGACTATTTTATATTAAATATCATTACCAAAAAGAGTTTACTCAGGTGAGTAAAATAATTAGCAATTCAACTTTAATAAAGATAACAAAGTTAGCTAGAGACTATGCATACGCCTTCCAAGATTTAGTGTACTACGTTTAGAAGAATTCTAATGCTCAAATAATAGATGAAGTATTGCCATTGTTTAAAAATGATCTTTTTTAGTAATACATATATGAAAATGATTACAGAGATTTTACTAACAGACAGGAAGTTCCCATTAATTATTGCAGAAAGTAAAGAAAGCGTTGTTAAGATTAGAGGTACCTGTTAAAGAAATTTGAAAGAGTATTAATTACATTTTTCAATATTAGAAACACTTAATTGGTAGTTAAGTTACTGTTGAAGCTAGCTATGGTAAGGTAACGCTTTCCTTGCTACTTATGAGGGAATTTTTGTTTCAAGAAACTGAACTATATGGGATAAATAAGTAGAAAGAAAGATGCATTAACCTTTAATAGTCAAAAATAGTTTTCCTTACTTATATTTTGATAAACGAGTTTTGACATTTTTAATATTAGGGTCTACAATTACATGTTAAATGGCACTGTAATGGTTGCTTTGAATTAAGTTAATACTCGATAAATTATTAAAAAGTAAGTGAGGTTAGGTGCAGATGGTTACTGTAGAAGAACAACAATTGACTGATGCGCTGACGGCAAAGTCAACACGAACGATCGTCTTAGTGGACGTTGATGGTACTCAGCAAGAAATCAAACAAACTGTTCGTTTTCAACGCAGTAAAGTACCAACAGCAGATGGGCAAATAACTTATAGTCAATGGGTTATTCAACCTGATTCACCAAAGGAATGGGCTGAATTTGATGCTCCTGAAATTAAGGGCTGTGCACCTGATCGGGCATTTTTGCCAAGTGAACAGGTAAATGCCTGGACTCCTGATTCAAAGATCGTAATTGTCTACAATAAGTTTGATAATGAACGACTTGATGACCGGTATACCAAGACCAGTTCACGTCCACCGTTGATTCATCGTCCAGCTGAACCAAAAAAGACAAATATTCTTCATGGCCTTGGACTACGGATTGCCGGGTTAACTTCACTATTTGGTTTGCGTCATGCAAATTAAAATAAATTTTATTAAAATATCGATTGCTAAATAACGCCAGATGTAATATGATAATGGCGAATATTAAACACGGATGCATTTCAAGTAGATCATTCAGAGAGACAACGGTAGGTGCAAGTTGTTGATCGAAACTCCGGTGCAAGTAAATGTGGGCGGGTAATGCCGCACGGTTGATGGCCGTTATCCATCGCGAGGGTGACATTTAACTGTCAAACTTGGGTGGTACCGCGGAACTAAGAGCCATTTCGTCCCAAAATATTTTGAGGATGGAATGGCTCTTTTTGTTAGGAGGATACAATGTTAGATATTAAGAAGATTCGTAAAGATCCCGAATTCTTTAAGCAAAAATTAGCTACTCGGGGCGTTAAGGCTGAAGAAATTGATGAAGTAATCGAACTTGATCAAAAGCGTCGTGACTTGCTTCAAAAGACTGAAGCTTTGAAGGCCCAACGGAATGAAGCTTCAAAGAAAATTGGTGAAGCCAAGCGGAATGGTAAATCAGCTGACGAAGCAATTAAGGAAACCCGTGAATTGGGTGACCAAATCAAGGAACTCGATGAACAAGTTGAAGCAAATGATGAAGTCTTCCACGATAAAATGTCTCGCTTGCCAAATATTCCTCACGATGGCGTTCCAGTAAGTTTGACTGAAGAAGGTTCCGTTGAATTACGGAAGGTCGGCAAGATCCGTAACTTTGATTTCGAACCAAAGCACCACTGGGATGTTGGTGAAAACTTGGGAATCCTTGACTTTGACCGTGCGCGGAAAGTTTCTGGTGCCCGGTTTGTTTACTACCTTGGTTTAGGTGCCCAGCTTGAACGTGCCGTTTACAACTTCATGCTCGATGAACACATGAAGGACGGCTACACCGAAGTATTGCCACCATACATTGTTAACGCTGCTTCAATGTACGGAACTGGTCAATTCCCTAAGTTTAAGAAGGGTGTTTACCAAGTTAACGGTGAAGATATGACCTTGATCCCAACTGCCGAAGTACCATTGACTAACTATTACCGTGGCGACGTTATTCCGGCAGAAGAATTGCCAGTTTACGTTACAGCCTTGACACCATGCTTCCGTTCAGAAGCTGGGGCCGCTGGGCGAGATACCCGTGGTCTGATCCGGATGCACCAATTTAACAAGGTTGAAATGGTTAAGTATACGAAGCCAGAAGATTCATGGGATGAATTGGAAAAGATGACCGCCAACGCTGAAAACATCTTGAAGAAGCTCGGTTTGCCATACCACGTCATTACATTGACTACTAGTGATATGAGTTTCACCGCTTCTGAAACCCATGACCTTGAACTTTGGATGCCAGCTCAAAACAAGTACCGTGAAGTATCAAGTTGTTCAAACTGCCTGGACTTCCAAGCTCGCCGGATGCACACTCAATACCGTGATGAAAATGGGAAGTTACAATACGTTCACACCTTGAATGGTTCAGGCCTTGCCGTTGGTCGGACCGTTGCCGCTATTTTGGAAAACTACCAAAACGAAGATGGTTCCGTAACCATTCCAGAAGTCTTAGTTCCATACATGCACGGTGTTACTAAGATCACCAAAGAAAACGCGGTGCCGTTTAAAAAGTAGAGTGCGAACCGCGACGGACTAGCCACCGAGTACTAAGGAATCCCGGACGATGATTGTTTACAATCAAGGACGGGATAGTTAGACGGAGGTGGCGGTCGCGGTGAGCAGATCTTGACTATGTTGCCTAGAACCGAACTACTAAACATAATTAAACCAGGAACAACCTCCTTAATAGATGGTTGCTCCTGGTTTTTCTTTTGAATTTAGTTAAAAAGTCCATTGCTTTCGTTCTTTAGTTAATGGGAGGCGAAAAAATGAACTTAATTCAGAAATGGGAAGATGCCGGATTATCAAATGACTTTGTTTTCAGTAAGGTGATAATTGATCCAAAGATTTGTCAGGAAGTAATTCAACGTGTTTTACCGGAGTTGAAAATTGATCATATCAAACTACCAAATAGCCAAGAAGAGATTAATTTTGCTCCAGATGCGAAAGGAGTCCGCTTTGATGTATTTACTCGGGATACGAAAAATAATTGCTATGATATAGAAATGCAGGTTGCAGATGAAAAAGATCTGTTAAAACGAGCGCGATATTACCAAGCGATGACATCACTTGATTCGTACGAAAAAGGGAAAAATTACCAAGAAGCTAATAATTCATATGTGATTTTCTTTTGCTGCTTTGATCCGCTTGGCTTAGGCTTGCAGCAATATACCATTCATCGACACGTTGATGAAATCCCAAAACATATCGCAGACGATGGGACACAATTTTCTTAAATATTCCGAGTTTGCGGAAAGATGTTAATCAGCCTTTACAAAAATTTTTGGATGTGATTGCTAATCGTAAAGTTGATGGTGACGATCGTTTCATCGTATAATTAAAGAAAAGAGTCGCATTCGTCAAGCATAATAAGAAATGGAGGGCGGAATATATGCGTTTATCGTTATATGAAATGGATCGTCGCCATGGATTGAAGGTCGCGCGGCAAGAGGGTATAGAAGAAGGAAAAGAAGAAGCAATTTTGCAGGTTACAAGCTTATTCATCAAACAGCAATTGCCAAAAGAACGAATCATCGCTAATTTGAAAGAAGCGTATGACTTAACGGATGAGGAAGCTGAGCAATATTATAAACGGTGTCTGAAATAATGAGCAGATAAAAATTAGCAGTTCTAGCTGGTGATAATACCAATTAGACCTGCTTTTTAGGTTTAAAGTATAAAAAAGTATGGTTCTACAATTTTAAGTACTGATGGATTTAACATCAGTGCTTATTTTAGTTTAA
>NZ_CABUIW010000083.1 GCF_902491705.1 uncultured Lactobacillus sp.
TAGTGAATCGACTATCCCGTCGGATAATCAATTCACTATTAAGCTTAGAATGTTTTGTTTGTTTTGCACTATGCTAAAACAAAGTGAAGATCGGAGGAAAAGTTATGAGAAATCCAATGGAGGGTGTAGGGATGCACCCAGATATTAATATTAAAGACAATGATTTCATGATTAAGGTGAGAGAACTGGTTAACAGCGATCTCGATCTATTAGGCAATAGCGACATTATGAAGCTGGTTAAAGTAGCATTATTCAGAGCTAGCAAGAATGAACCAGTTCACGAAATTGCTAAAGAACTTGATGAGGGTCTGTCGGGTTATTTAGTTAAAAATGATTTTAAGGCTCCAGCTGGTGTAAAAAAGTTACAAGCAGCATTAAAGATCTATACTGAAGAATAATTTTTGAAAGAGAAGGAGAAAATAAAAAACTTCCTTCTCTTTTTATTTGTGAAAAAAAGAACTTAACTATTGCCGTTATTAAAACATTTTTCAGCATTTTTCACTAACTTTAAAAAACGTTTTCATCTATAATTGAAGTGTCAAATAAAGTAAAGCATTGCGAAAGAAGGATTAGCTATGACTTATTATTACAATGGATTTCCTCAAAGTGACCGTAATGAAAAAATTTCAATGATCAACGTAGATGAACTAGAAGAACGTGCTAAAAAAGTAATGCCAGAAGGTGCATATTACTACATTGCTTCAGGTGCTGAAAATGAATGGACCTGGCGTGCAAATACTTCAGCCTTTAATCATTATCAAATTGTGCCTCGTGCTTTAACCGATATACAGGATCCACAAACTGATACGGAATTCATGGGGTTGAAGCTGAAGACTCCAATTATGATTTCACCAATTGCTTGTCATGGTATTGCACATAAGGATGCCGAAATAGCAACTCAAGAAGGTGCTGCTGCAGCTGGTGCGCTTTTCTCATCAAGTACATATGCTAATAAGAGCGTAGAAGACATTGCAGCTGCTGCACCAGAAGCTCCAAGATTTTTCCAATTGTATTTGAGCAAAGATTGGGATTTCAACAAGATGGTTTTTGATGCAATTAAAAAAGCTGGCTATAAAGGGATTTTCTTAACTGTGGATGCCTTAGTTTCTGGCTATCGTGAAGCTAACTTGAGAACCAAGTTTAAGTATCCAGTTCCGCTTGATTTCTTTACCCGTTACATAGGCGGAAAAGGTGAAGGTCAAAGCGTTGCGCAAATGTATGCTTCTAGTGCACAAAAGATTGGTCCAGAAGATGTGGCACGAATTAAGCAAGAATCAGGTTTGCCAGTCTTTGTAAAAGGCGTTATGTGTGCAGAAGATGCCTATAAAGCTATTGGTGCAGGTGCAGACGGTATCTATGTTACTAATCATGGTGGCCGTGAAGTAGACGGTGCTCCTGCTACAATCGATGTTTTGCCTGAGATTGCGAAGGCAGTTAACCATCGCGTACCAATTGTATTTGATTCTGGCGTTCGTCGCGGTTCACATGTCTTTAAGGCTTTAGCACTTGGTGCAGACTTAGTAGGCATTGGCCGTCCATACTTGTATGGCTTAGCTTTAGGCGGTGCTAAGGGCGTAGAGAGCGTTATTGAGCAACTAGATGATGAATTAAAGATCGATATGCAATTGACTGGTTGCAAGACAATTGACGATGTTAAACATGCCAAGATAGACAAAATTCACTACGGATTAGATACTTTGCCATCTAACACGGATCCTAGAATTAAAAAGCCATATCCAGTTACTGCAGAAAACCAAATTAAGAATGCTGATGCCATTACTGGAGCTTCACAACATTAGAAAAAATATTTTCAAAAGATATTGCTTTCCCAATTTTTGAGCATATAATTTAATCAAAAGTTGAGGAAAGGGAGAATACATTATGTATCAAGAAGAAATAGATGATTTAAAAACTTGGCTTTTGAATAATATTACTGATCTATTGGTTAACGAAGAAACTAAACCAGAAGAGCGTGAAGTTTTGCTTAAAGCAAAGCATCAACTTGAAAATGGTGAAAGTGCAAATTATGTTTGCAACTTAATTCGTGTAGGACTTGATCCATTAAGCTGGCAAAGCAAGTTATCTAAGGGCGTTATGGAGTTCCACCACGCAATTGTTTCTAAGTCTTACCCAGTATCACATCAAGCTGGTGCATTAGGTGGCGCCGCACTTGGCTTAGCTTTTAATGGTCTAGCTCGCAAATAAATTAATTGATAATAAACCTGACAGCTATTAGACTTTTAATTAAGCCTAGTAGCTGTTTTGTTTTGAGAAGGAAAAAAGATGGACAATAAAAATTCACAGAATCAATTTTCGCCTTGGCAATTAATTCTTTCGATGATTATTGCCTGGGTAATAACATTTTTTAGTATGTGGGCTGCACGTGGCTTCAGCATGGATTTCTTCATTATGCCTCGTTTTGCTTTTGTTTTGGTTATCTCAGTAGCTGGTGCAATCGTTATCGGTCCAGCCATTTTCGGCTTTTTGTATATTGGCAGGAAAAAATAGTTCACAAAAATAATTGACAAATTCTCCATTAGATATTAGTGTATTAGTTAAGTAATACAGATAGAATTATTAATATTTGATGGAGGTGCTTGTCATGCTTTATGTTTTATATATTTTGATTGGTTTGTTAATTATTTTAGGTGTGAACTTGATGATCACAGGGCTATTAGCAGTGCATGATATGTACACTCGCCGCGAAGATGAAGAGCCTACTTTTGATACATTTAAGAAGTACTTTGCGGAAAATAATAATATTCCAACGAAGATGTCAGACATATTCAACTAATTAAGAGCTAGCAAACTTGCTAGCTTTTTTCATTGCTTGAAAGATAAGAGAATAAACTTATTGTGTTAAAATTGAAAGCGAATACATAGTTTTGATTTATATAGAGGTAAATTATGGTTAACAAACTTATCAATTTTACTCAAGACGCGCAAAAAATTACTTTAAATTATGAAGAAAAGCCACTGACTTTAACGGTGATCACGCCAGAAATTGTGCGTGTGTTCCAAGATCGTGGCAACGCCAGCAATTCTTACGCAATTGAAGGCGATAAGGAGATAAAGACTGACTTTAAGGTTAAGCAAGATAAGGATCACGTTGAATTATCCACAGCTAAACTAGTAGTTAAGGCATATGATGACGAAAAAATTGATATCTACGATGAAAAGGGCAATCCATTAATCCTTGATTATCGTCAAAAGCGGACACCAATTGACCGTCAAATGGATAAAGAACACCTTGAATTAGCTGAATCTGAAGGTCATGACGTTAAAAAGATGCTTGGCGCACATGATCAAAATTACTACGAAATTGTTAAATCATTATCTAGTGATGAACAATTCTACGGTTTGGGCGATAAGACCGGCTTCTTGAACAAGCGCCATTATGCTTATGACAACTGGAATACTGATAATCCAGATCCACAAGTTGAAAGCTTTACGCGTTTGTACAAGTCAATTCCGATCTTGCTTGGCTTAAAAGATGGTCATCCATACGGAATTTTCTTTGATAATACTTACCGCAACCACATTGACTTAGGTAAAGAGAGCAATGATTATTACTACTACTCTGCAGTTGACGGCAACATTGATTACTACATCATTGGCGGCGATTCACTCAAGGAAGTAATCACTAATTACACTTACTTAACTGGTCGTGTACCAATGCCACAGAAGTGGACATTAGGTTATCAACAATCTCGTTGGGGCTACAGTGTAAGCCAAGAACAAGTAGAAAAAATCGCAGAAAATTTACGTAAATATGACTTACCATGCGATGTTTTACACCTTGATATCGACTATATGGACGGCTACCGCGTTTTTACCTGGAGAAAGGATAACTATGAAGCTCCAGAAAAATTCATCACTAAGATGCGTAAATTGGGCTTCAGAATCATCACAATTATTGATCCGGGTGTTAAGAA
This sequence comes from uncultured Lactobacillus sp., assembly GCF_902491705.1. Classification (GTDB taxonomy): domain Bacteria; phylum Bacillota; class Bacilli; order Lactobacillales; family Lactobacillaceae; genus Lactobacillus. The sequence goes on from NZ_CABUIW010000083.1 coordinate 3,936, forward strand.
AGATGATGACTACAAGATTTACAAAGAAGGTATTGAAAAGGGCTACTTCGTTAAGGCTCCAGATGGTACTGTCTATGTAAATGAAGTTTGGCCAGGTGAAGCAGTCTTCCCAGACTTTGGTAGAAAAGAAGTACGTAAATGGTGGGCTAAGAACTGCAAGTACTTAGTTGACCTTGGCGTTTCAGGTATCTGGGATGATATGAACGAACCAGCATCATTTAAGGGCGAAATTCCGCAAGATATCGTCTTCCACAATGAAGAAGAAGCTTCAACTCATAAGAAGATGCACAACGTTTACGGTCATAATATGGCTAAGGCAACTTATGAAGGATTAAAGAGATTCAGTGGTAAGAGACCATTTGTAATCACAAGAGCCGCATATGCAGGAACTCAAAAGTTTTCCACAGTTTGGACTGGTGATAACCAAAGTTTATGGACACATGTCCAAATGATGATTCCACAATTATGTAACTTGGGGATGAGTGGCTTTAGCTTTGCCGGAACTGATATTGGTGGTTTTGGTGCTGATACTACACCAGAATTACTTACTCGCTGGATCGAAGGAGCATTGTTTAGCCCATTGTACAGAAACCATGCGGCTCTAGGTACGCGCTCACAAGAACCATGGGTATTTGGCGAGCCAACTTTGTCAATTTACCGTAAGTATTTGAAGTTACGCTACCACTTTATTCCATATCTTTACGATGAATTCTATCGTGAAACTAAGACTGGACTTCCAGTTATGCGTCCACTTGTCTTGAATTATGAAAATGATCCACAGGTGCATAACTTGAATGATGAATATATGGTGGGCGAGGACATTTTGGCAGCCCCAGTTGTTCAAGAAGGTCAAACTAAGCGTGCAGTATATTTACCAAAGGGTAAGTGGATTGACTTCTGGAATGGCGTTGAACATGCAGGTAAGACGACAATTTTAGTTGATGCACCAATTGATAAGTTGCCATTGTTCATTAAGAAGAACACCATCTTGCCATGGGGCAAGGAAGTTAGTCACATTTCTGATGAACCAGATGAGAGTATGACCTTTAGATTATTTGGTAAGAAGGGTAAGTACACTCACTATCAAGATGATGGTACTGACTTTAAGTACCAAAATGGTGAATACAACTTGTACAAGATCAAGGCTAAAAATGGTGATGTGAAAGTTAAGCTTGAAAAGCATGGCTTTGGTCCTGTATATCGCAGAATTACGGTTCAATTGCCTGATAAGAAAGTGGTATTCAAGTACAAGAATGGCGAATATGTAAGAAAATAATAGAAATAAAGTAAGAGAAAAGGCTGTGCAGGGGTGCACAGCCTTTTTTAATGAAAAAATTCACTCAAAATCGTTCTTATTTTCCAATAATTCTATTTGCATTATCTTCCATAAATTTCCGTCTCTTACCTGTTAACATCCAAGCGAAAATTACGACACCAACAATTAACAAGAGAATTGAGCCTAGCCACCCACTAAACATAGTAATTGCGCCGTCGGTACTTAATGTCTCCAAATCAACTAGAGAATGGATTACCATTCCTAGCCATAATTTGCCAGTATATAAATAGAGAACACCAAGTGCAAGTCCCATACCAAAAGCATATGTAAGCTGTTGTGCTGTCATATCTACAGAATAGAAGGTGCCATTAGTAATAGTTCCCAAGTTACTCAAATGTTCTAGACTGAATAAAATTGCTGATATTATTACTGCTGCCATGACTCTGCCTTTGAAGTTGCGCATAGCGTAAAGCAAGACAATGATTTCTAGCCCACGAAATATTTCTTCATAAAAACCAGATCTAACTGAAAAGTCTACTATATCTGTAGTGAAATGATACGAAACTTCAAAACTACTCCAATTCCAAAAGGCAAGCAGCTCTTCCCAGTTATTTACAATATTTAAATACGTGTTAAAGAAGATAAGCCAAATCATCACCAGCACTAATACAATTAATGATCCTAATTGAAAATTGTCTGTTTTAACAAATTTCAAATTCCAGCTGAACTTCAAGCCCCATGCATTAGTTATAAAGAAAGCTAAAATAAAACTTTCTATGCCAACTATCAAGGCATCGTATACAAGAAAGTGAAGTGAGTCTGGTAAGTTAATAAAGTCATTAGCATTAAATGTGAAACTTACATCAAAAATAACAATGCTTAACACACGCATAAAGCCATTTTTTACTATTGGCAGATCAATCATTACCCAGGGAATATTGATCACTAGTAAAAGGATACAGCCTACGATGGAGAAAAACATTGCGTATTTAGGCAATACAACATTGAGGGCTGAAATCCCAGTATAGACCATTAGGTTAGATGCATATGGTAATACTAGGACGCCTAGCCATTTAGCAGCTGCTTCGATATAACGGCTCTTGTTCTCTAAGAGGGTTAAGATGAATATTACTACTAGTGCACATAAGACAGTTGGATACACCATAGGCATCTTGAAAGTGGGTACTACATGCAAAGTAAGACAAAGCATAAGTAGTATTCCTATCACTAGTTGAATTTTTAAAATCAATTCATATGTTTTGTTTTTCATAATGATTGCCATCCCTTTTAGTTTGTTTTTATCATACCTTTTTAATAAAAATATAACAAATTTAATCAAGCAAAGAAAAAGAGGACTAATTTGGACTGAAAATGAACCTAATCAGTCTTTTTTGTCTTTGGGATAAGAAATTGAGTTAAAATCAAAAAATAAAGGAATAGGTGATTAAAATGAAGTGGGACCTAAAAAGTAGACATTTTAAAACATAGGATTAATAGAGGCTTGATTCCGATATTCTTTCGGAGTTAAGCCTTTTAATCTGCTCTTTATCCTTTCTTCGTTATAGTATTTGATATATTCCTCTATAGCTTGAGC
>NZ_CABUIW010000084.1 GCF_902491705.1 uncultured Lactobacillus sp.
CAACGAAAAATAAATCGGCCCTCAAAAAACAATCAAGGACAATTATCTAAAAATATCAGGTCTAACCCTAGATGAGACTTGACTTTACGTAGAAAAAAGAAGAGAATTTCTTCTCTTCTTTTTTACTTATACATATATTTAGCACAAGCTTCTTTAGGATCCATTCCATTACGGATCTTAAGAGCCAATTCAATTGATACATCCGCAATAATTGATTGTGGATCAATCACGTTATATGGATGATCTGGTGCTTTTTCTTGAGCTAATGATAACTCAGTACAACCTAGCAAAATTACATTACAGCCGTACTTATCATGCATTGTTTTCAAGATCTTGTGATACAAATCATGATCTACAATGCCTTTTTCTTTAATGTCAGAATAAATCAATTCATTAACCATTGGTTGAATTTCGGGTCCACCTAATTCAACCTTGCGGCCAACTTTCTCAATTTCGTCTGCATACAAGTGATCATAAATAGAACCTTCTGTTGCAATTAAGCCAATCTTTTTTTCATTTGGATAATTATCAACAAAATTATGAACGGCGATTCGCATCATGTGCAAGAATGGTCGATCAGTCAATGCAGCAAGATCATCATAGAAATAGTGGGCAGTGTTGCAAGGCATTACGTAGAAATCGGTTCCTAATTTGTCTTGCCCTTCCACATCATCTTTTAAATCATAAAAGAAGTTAGGCTGACTGTGATCCTTAATGTAGGCAGTTCTGTCAGGAACTTGAGCATCATTAACCAAAATATAGTTTAAATAATCTTGATCACGTGCAATCTTAACGCGATGGTTAATTAAACGCACATAACTTTCAGTGGCAATGGTTCCCATTCCACCAATAATACTAAAAAAGTGCTTCATCGTCTCAACTCTTATTTTCTAAAGTGTTCTTTTTCGCCTTCTAATTCATTGATTACATTTTGTGCAACAACGATATCAGATGGGTATGGTGTGTTTACACCACGAATCTTTTGGAAGGCATCTGCACCCTTACCACAGATTAAGACAACATCATCTGGGCCAGCCATTTCAATGGCATCGTGGATTGCCTTCTTACGGTCTAATTCAATAGTGACATCACACTTAGAGTGGTCAATACCTGAATCAATTTCCTCGGCAATAGACTTAGGATCTTCAAAGCCTGGGTCATCAGTTGTCAAAAACGCCTTGTCAGCATATGCAGTTAAACTTTCACTGAAGCCTGGACGACGTGAAACGCCTTTATCACCAGGAGCACCTACAACAACGATGATCTTAGGATTGTTGAATTCATTACGCATAAAGCTCATAAGAGCCATCATAGAAGCCTTGTTGTGAGCATAGTCAACAACAACCATACCGTGACTCTTAGTTCTTTCAGTTTGCATACGACCTGGAATGGTTACGTCGCGAATACCTTTTGCACATTGATCGTGGTTAAGGCCTGCAAGACCTGCACCGATAATTGCGGCAGTACCGTTTGATTCGTTGAAGTCACCAAGCATCTTCAAAGTGTAGTCACCATTAATAGGCAACTTCTTAGCCTTGTCACTTGCGCAGTAAAGCTTGAAGCGAGTTTCCTTCATATCCAATTCTTGTGAAGCAAATCTAAAGTCGATTGGCACCTTCAAGTTTGGATTTTCGAAATCTTCTCTAGCAAACAAGTAAATGCTGTCTGGATTAGTAGTGGTAGTAGCTGCTGCGTAAACTTCGTCAAAGTGGTCAGTTTCAGCGTTAATAATACATTTACGTGAGTTAACCATTAATTGAAGTTTGCAGTGTAAGTAATCCGCAAAGTTAGGGTGTTCATTTGGTCCAATATGGTCTGGGGTAATGTTTAAGAAGAAGCCTAAGTCATAAGTTAAACCAAATACACGGTTTTTCTTGTAAGCTTGGCTAGATATTTCCATTACTAAGTGAGTCATACCGTTATCTACAGCAGTACGCATATCACGGAATAAGTCCAAACTTTCTGGAGTAGTCAAGCTTGACTTAAAGCTGTCTTCTGGCTTAGGACCAACAACGTCATTAACTGAAGAAATTAAAGCTGTCTTACCACCATTAGCTTGATCAAGCATTCCCTTCAAAAAGTATGCAGAAGTAGTTTTACCTTTAGTACCAGTGAAGGCTACTACGTACAAATCATCTTGTGGGAAGCGGAAGAATGCAGCTGATAAGAGTGCCATTGCCTTAGATACGTCACGTACGATCAAAGCGTGCATCCCTTTACCTTCAGGATAAGGTTGTTCTGCAACATAACAAATGGCACCGTTATCTTTAGCCATTGATAAATAAGTTGGTCTAAAGCCTGCGCCTTTGCAGAAGAATAAGGTGTTAGTTTGGATATCACGTGAGTCGTAAGAAACGTAATCCATCTTAGTTGCTACAGTATCTTGAACTGCACTTGATTTAAGCAAGTGGTGTTCTTTTAAAATTAATATACAGGTATTTAAAGAAATACTCATTATTTTCTCCTCGTTGTATCAATACATTCAGTCAAAATTATAACACAGCTAACGCTTACTTGGGGCCTTCTTAGGATCAAGTGGCAGGCGAATTATGAAACTTGTCCAATTCTTATCTGATTGGCAGCGAATAGTTCCATGGTGCAAGTCAACCACGCTTTTGGTAATTGAAAGTCCCAATCCTGTACCACCGGTTTTGGTATTACGAGAATTCTCAACTCGGTAGAAACGTTCGAAAATCTTTTTTTGTGCATCCTTAGGAATAGGTTCACCGTTATTTTCGACCCGCAGTTCAACTTTACGCTTATTCACTAAGTTAGCAACCAATTTAATCTTGGTAGCTCCTGTGCCATATTTGAATGCATTAGAAATTAAATTATTATATACTCTCACTAATTTTTCAGCATCGGCCTTAATTGTTAAATCTTTAGGGCGTGTTTCAATCTCGATCTCAATGCCTTTCTTTTCAGCTTCTAATTCAAATCCAGCAGCCACTTGTTCTAACATTGAATAAATATGTAGTCTAGCTAAATTCAATTTAGTCTTAGTTGACTTAAGCGTCGTATATTCAAACAAGTCATTTGCTAGAGACTTCATTTGTTCAGCCTTAGTGTAAGCAATATTAATATATTTTTGTTGATCCTCAGGTGAAGCTACACCACTTTTTAATAGACCCAAATAACCGATAATCGAAGTTAATGGCGTTCTGATATCATGAGATACATTAGTGATCAATTCATCCTTAGATTGTTCAATTGCTCGCTCTTCATTAATTGAGTTCACAGTACTATCAACCAATGAATTAATTGAATCAACTACACGTTGTAATTCAGGACGAACTCTAAAGTTAATTCTATGGTCAAAGTGGCCGCTAGCAACATAATGCAATTCCAGAATAACGTGTCTTAATTGCATTTGGTGATATCTTCTAATTAAACGCCAGTATAAAACGGCTAAATCGCCGATCCCCATCAAAATAATGAAAATATTTTGCCAGGACCATAAATGGTAGCCGCCCGCAAACGTCATCGTCTTTTTTAGAAAATAAATGCCATTAACTAAACTTTGATCCTGCAAAATAGCTAGGTGGATCAAAATAATTATTGATAAATTTAACAAAAGCAGAAGGACGACCGTTACGATCCCTTCTGCAAATAGTTCACTCTTTTCAGCACCAGTTAACTTGACGCGTTCTTTTTTCATTAACTACGCCTCAACTTTGTATCCTACACCCCAAACAGTTTGAATAACGTCTTCGCCGCCAGTTGCCTTTTGAATCTTGTCACGAAGGTGTGATACGTGCACCATAACGGTTTTGGCAGAAACAATAGATTCTTGTTGCCAAACACGTTCAAAAATTTCATCAGCTGAAAATACACGGTTAGGGTGACTAGCTAAAAGATAAAGAATGCCAAATTCCAAAGCAGTTAATTGAATAGCTTTGCCATCAATTGTCTTTACTTCATGAGAATCGCGGTTGATTACTAATGGACCAACTTCCAAGATATCTGGCTTTTCATCTTTAACTTGTTTTTGGCTACGACGCAATAATGAACGAACTCTTGCCATTACTTCAAGTGGGTTGAATGGCTTAGATACGTAGTCATCGGCACCGGTAATCAAACCTTGAATCTTATCCATATCGCCAGTCTTAGCAGAAACGATAATAATTGGAATATCTGAATCTTTTCTAACTTCTTTAATTACTTCGATTCCAGACATATTAGGCATCATTACGTCTAAGATCATCAATGCGATATCTGGTGTAGTAGTTAACTTAGTAATTGCTTCTTTACCACTATATGCCGCAACGGGTTCATAGCCTTCGTTTTTTAAATAAATGCTTAAAAGTTCTACGATTTCTTTATCATCATCAACAACTAAAATTTTCACGAGGAAGAGTCCCCCTTCTTCTTTTTATTTATTTTTGTCTTTTATCCTATGTATAGTTTAACAAACCTTATGACTATTTTACCCAATTTTAGACAAAAGACCTAAAAGCAACGCTTATCTTTAGCTTTTCATAAAAAAAGCAGATATCCTGTGATATCTGCTTGAAAACAATTATTGAATTTCTTTTTTACCAGTATAAAGTTCGTAGTAGTAACCCTTCTTCTTGAGAAGTTGTTCGTGGTTACCCTCTTCAATAATGTGACCATGGTCAAGTACCAAAATCAAATCAGAGTTAACAATTGTTGAAAGACGGTGAGCAATTACGAAGCTTGTACGACCTGCCAAAAGGTTATCCATACCAGCTTGAACCATCTTTTCAGTTCTGGTATCAATACTTGAAGTAGCTTCGTCAAGAATCATTACTGGTTCATCAGCAATCATTGCCCGGGCAATACTGAGTAGTTGCATCTGTCCTTGTGATAAATCGCCGCCATTACCATCAATCACAGTTTGATAGCCGTGATCAAGATCATGGATAAATTCATCGGCATGTGACAACTTAGCTGCTTGGTAAACGTCATCATCGCTAGCTTCAGGATTACCAAAGCGGATGTTGTCCATGATTGTTCCAGTAAACAAGTGTGTTTCCTGCAAAACAATTGACAATGACTGACGCAAATCGTCTTTCTTAATATCCTTAATTGGAATACCGTCGTAAGTAATCTTGCCTGAATCGATTTCATAGAAACGGTTAAGCATGTTTGAAATCGTAGTCTTACCAGCACCAGTTTCACCAACTAAAGCTACCTTCATACCAGGTTTGGCATTAATCGAAATATCATGCAAAATTTGATGTTTTGGTACATAGCTGAAGTTAACGTGATCAAAGACAATGTGACCGCGAACTGGAACCTTCTTAATTGAGCCATCTTTTTGTGGGACATTCCAGTTCCAAGTACTACCAACTTCATCACCTTTAGAAATCGTAACTGTACCATTGTCTGTTTCTGAAGGTTGATCTTCCAAGTTGAAGATTCTTTCAGCACCAGCTAAAGCCATTACGATTGAGTTCAATTGTTGTGAAATTTGGGCAATTGGCATACTAAATTGTCTTGAAAGTTGCAAGAATGAACCAATAGCACCAAGTGAAAGTGGAGCCCATTGATTAATGGCAACAGCACCACCAATAAAGGCGATTAAAACGTAGAGCAAGTTACCCATGTTACCCATAATTGGGAACAAGATAGTTGCATAAGTGTTGGCTCTACCTGAAGCTTGACGCAATTCTTCGTTGTACTTGTCAAAACCAGCTTTTGATTCTGGTTCATGGCTGAAGACTTTGATAACCTTCAACCCATTAAGCATTTCTTCGTTATAACCATTGATTTGACCCAACTTCTTCTGTTGAATTTGGAAGTATTGGCCTGATTTAGTAGTAAGGTAACGAACAATGCCGATTGATAATGCAAAGATGATGAATGAGAAGACAGTTAATTGCCAGCTCAAACTAAACATCGCAACCACAACGAATAACAAACTCAAAATAGAGTTAGTAAATTGTGGAATTGACTGTGAAATCATCTGCATCAAGGTATCAATATCGTTAGTGTAACGCGACATGATATCACCAAATTCATTTTGGTCAAAGTATGAAATTGGCAAACTTTCCATGTGCGTAAACATTTCGTTACGTACACGATATTGTACTTTTTGAGCCAAAACACCCATTAACATGTTGAACAAGTAGTTAGTCATGTGGTAATAAGTCAAATGAAAGGCGATGATATTTGTTCTCTTTGATCAGAATTTTGAGTATATGAAACTAAGCCTTACTC
>NZ_CABUIW010000085.1 GCF_902491705.1 uncultured Lactobacillus sp.
TTGTTCTTTATTAAATTTAGTCATAATAAAAGACCCAAAAGTGTCTAACTTTTGGGTCTCACTTCAAAACGTATCGCAACTAGACTTTTTTTACATTTTTATTTGACTTAATACTTTGGCACCAATTACTAGGCCAGCACTGTGTGAATTGCCGCCCCAATCACGCTCATCATAATTATTCATGTCTGCAAGAGTATCTGCAGTGAACAATATCTGAGCAAAATCAACTTTTCTAAATTGCGCACATGCAGCTAATGCGGCACATTCCATTTCTACGACACTTGCTCCTAACTGGCGAAACTGAGCTACCTTTTTAGGTGTCTCTCTGAAAAATCCATCTGTTGTCCAAGTAGTTATTTCGTCATATTTTAGCTTCAATTTGGACATTGAGTTTTTAATTTGCTTCAAAAAATCTGCATTTAGTTCAACAAATTGACCTGGTTTCATATAGTGAAAAGAAGTGCCTTCATCGCGAACGGCCTTGGTCGGCAATAGCATTTCATTTTCTGGTAAATCAACTAATGCACCACAAGTTCCGACTGCCAGTATCTTTTTAACACCATAAGCAATTAACCAATCCAATAATTGTGTAGCGGCTGGCGCACCCAGTGGAGCTTGACATAAAGTAAGAAGTTCACCATTTATCTCGACTTCATAGATTTTAGGGTTAAAAGAAACAGTTTCAAATTCACCAAGAGTACGATGAAGATGCTTATCCAAAAAGGCATCAATATCTTCTTTTGGGACAAATGCATAAAGAAGTCGATCATGAAAATGAAATGGGCATTCATCATGATCAGGCTCTAATACTGCATGTGTGTTTTTATCGAAGTCTAAAATAAATGGCTCTTCTTTCATATATCTTCCTCTATTATCCATGCTTTCTAAAGCCACCATTCTGGCGTTAATTCACCTAAGGTCATTACCTTATTTTTTTCATAATCTAACATTACTTCGACGTTTTTATAATCCTTTTCCATTAATTGAACTATGAATTCACGGCATGCTCCGCAAGGAGCCCCATTTTTACCGTCAGACATGATAGCAATTACACGCTTGATTCTATTTTCACCGTTAGTAATCATATTAAAAAGAGCATTTCTTTCAGCACAGACCCCTAACGTGCATGCAGTATCAACACATACGCCAACATATATTTTACCGAATTCTGATAGAACAGCTGCTGATACTCCACCAGCTTCAAAATGATCTGAAATTTGACGAAAGTCTTGTACTTTCTTAGCGGCTTCATACATTCTTTGCCAGGTTTTATCCATATTTTTTATTCCTCTAAATTTGAATTTATACCTTGACCAATACTTGAGAACAAATATCTAATCCCAAACGATGAGAATCTGTTCCCCCATCCCTTGGATCATATTTTTCAATATTTGCTAAAGTATCAGCAGTAAACAATATTTGTGCAAAATTAATTTTTCTAAATTGCGCGCATGCAGCAAGCGCTGAGCATTCCATCTCTACAGTACTTGCACCTAATTGACGGAATTGTGTAACTTTTTTTGAAGTTTCTCTAAAAAATGCGTCAGTTGTCCAAGTGGTTATTTCATCATACTTATAGCCCAATGTATGTACTGCATTTTTTACTTTATCTAAAAAATCACAATTTAGTTCTACTGCTAAACTATCTTCTAAATAGTGAAATGAAGTGCCTTCATCGCGAATTGCCCGATTGGGAATAAACATAGCATTTTCAGGTAAATCTGTAATCGCACCAGCATTACCAAAAGCTAACACTTCTTTTACACCATAAGCAATTAACCAATCAAGTAATTGTGTGGCTGCTGGAGCACCAAGTGGTGCTTGACATAATGTGATTTTTTCATCATTTATCAATACTTCATAAACGTTAGGTTGAAAGGAGATAGTATCATACGAACCTAATATTTTGTACGGAACGTCTTTTAAAAAGTTATCTATATCCTCTTTGGGAACAAAAGCAAATAATAATTTTGGATGCAACTTTAATGGCAAATTTTCATAATGTGGCTCAACCACCGCACTTTGACTATTATCAAAGTTTAAAATAAATGGATGTTCTTTCATAATATGCCTCTCAATCATTAATCCTCATTCTTTGTCCTGCTGGCAAAAGACCACGCATAATACCAATATTTTGAAAAGATTTGATTGAACTAATATTTGCATCTGGAATTCCATTTCTTGCATAAAATAATGAAAATATACCAGACATAGATGATCTGAAGAACGTGGAAACTGCTGTAAAGGTTAAGAGTAAAATTGCAATTTTAAAACTTATACTCTTTAGTTTCATAATCATGTCCTCCACATTAATTTTAATTGTATTAAATTTTACTTAATTCATATTGATATTTCAAGAAAAATTTAACAAAAAATAAGCAGAAGTTTTATCGGCTTCTGCTTATTTATTATCTTATGTCTTCCTTTTAGTTGTTTAATTTTTCAATATACTCTTTTAATTCTGGCAACTTTTCAATTTTGAAAACAAAGCCGTGCATCCCTAACTTACGGGCGGCTTCAATATTCTCTGGTCGATCATCAATAAACAGTGACTCTGAAGGATCTAAATTATATCGATCAAGCAAAGTCTGATAAATCTCAGAACCAGGTTTCATCAATTTTTCTTTTGCTGAAAAGACTTCGCCTTCAAAGAATTGACCATATTTTCCGTTCATCAAATAATTGGCAAAGCGCACCCCTGTATTTGACAATGCGTACAAGTGATAACCCTGCTCATACAACTCTTGCATGAAATCAAACATTTCAGGATAAGAAGATTTCCATAATAATTTTGTCAAAAAATAAGCAGAGGTCGACAAAATCTCTGCTTATTATCTTTATCTACAAATCCAACACTCGGATTTCAAAGCCATTATTTTTCAAAAAATCTATCAAATCTTCTGTCTTCAAAATTACAGTGGCCGTATTATCATTGGGATGCACACCAATATACTCATCCTTCAGTATCTTTTTCTGCACATCCAATTCAACGTCTTTTTCCTCATTGTTCAGTAGTCCAAATGGAGAAACTGATCCTGGTGTCACACCTAACTTCTCTTCTAATTCATCACTTGAGGCCATACTTACTCGTGAAGTTTGAGCAATATCCCTAAAATGCTTAAAATCCAAACGATCATTTTCATCGATCAGCACCAAATAATAATGCTTCTTATTAGCAGTACGAAGGAAAAGATTCTTCACCCTACCAAACTCATATCCTTTAACATACTTATCCGCTTCTTCAGACGTAAAAACGGCAGGATGATTCACTACTTGATAATCAATTTTTTCTTCATCAAGTTTCTGCAAGATCTCTTGCTTATTCATCTAATAGTCCCCATCCTCTTATTTACTTAATTCTTCAATATCTTCTTTTAATTCTGGTAAATTTTCAATCGTGAAAACAAAACCGTGCATCCCTAACTTACGGGCAGCTTCAATATTCTCTGGTCGATCATCAATAAACAGTGATTCTGAAGGATCTAAATTATATCGATCAAGCAAGGTTGGATAGATCTCAGAGCCAGGCTTCATCAATTTTTCTTTTGCTGAAAAGACTTCGCCTTCAAAGTATTGCCCATATTTTCCATTCATCAAATAATTGGCAAAGCGCATCCCCGTGTTTGATAATGCATACAAGTGATAACCCTGCTCATGTAATTTCTGCATAAAATCAAGCATTTCAGGATAAAATGTTACTTTTGCTGGCCAGGTTTGCATAATTTGTTCAACCTGGGGATGCAATCTCTCAGGAAGGCGCTTTTTAAAAATTTCGGTAGCTTCATCTTCGGTAAGTTCACCCGCATCGATTTTTAACCATTCATTTGAACCAAAAATCGCTTTATTAAGCAGCTCATGCTCTTCTTTACTGAGATCATAATGATTCAAAATCTTATCCGATTTAAAGTCGATAAGTACGTTTCCAAAGTCAAAAATAATATTCTTTAACATATTCAATATCCAATCTTTTAGTTCCACTACTTTAATTTTACTAGATATATAATAAACATTATTAAGTAGAGGTGATTATTATGGTACAAATATATTACAATGAATTACTTAAAAAAGAATTTGGTGCAAATTACATAAAGGAAAGCAAACTCCCTTTTAATAATTGGCAACTTGATAAGGTTAGAATTGGTAGAACAGATTACTATCTCTTTGTAGAAGATGAAACTGGACTACCTATATTGACCGAGCGTGTTGATAAAGATGAATTTATTAACATTCTTTCTGAATTATTGTATAAATTTGATTTTCTTTTTGATTCCCAACGAAAGAAAATTATAACTGCTGTCGCTAATTCGTTTAAGTTATACCTAAATCAAAATCATGAAATAAACAATTGCTGTAGCGATTTATATTTAGAAGCTATCTATAAGGAAAGAATTTATTTATTCGGCCCTGATCGTCAGATTTCAAATAAATTGCACAAATTGGTGGCAATGTCTTGGGATTTATTAATGCAAAACAATGTAAGTTATACCAATTCAATTTTAAGAAATATTGCTTTTTCTATTAATAAATATTGGCCTGTAAAAACATCTCATGCCAGACAGACTACTGCTTCTATTGATATAAAAAAGGACTTTGAAGATCCAAGGAAATGGAATCAATATATTGGAAAATCTTCTTTAGACTATTCCAAGGTTTATGATGAAATTATTGATAATAATGATAAAATCATCAATCAATGTTTACCAATGATCAATACAGATGAATTTGATGAATTGGGATACAACGTAAAAGATGAATTAGAATTTTTCCTAAATGATTGGCTAATGCCCGGACAAATTAATTTAGTTACACATAGCTTAGGTATATGTAACTATTATTTTTGGGAGCAAAAACAAACAGCCGAAGATATGGAATCCATTACTAAAATTATATATGGGCTTTTCTATTTTTTAAATGCAACTGGCATTGTTTGCAACAGCGATCTTGAAAAAGTTATGGAATTATGTCGATATTATAATAATCAAAATTCTACTATTTAATAATTATTGATTATTATTCTTAAATTAAATGATTTTCTTTATACCATCTGATGAAATCATCAAAAAATGGCAAAGTAAATTTTACATAGCCTCGATCTGGAGCATAAATTAATTGATCATCTAATAGCCGAGTTCTATATACTGAGACATAATTCTTACTTTTATTTAACGCATCAACTATGTTTGAAATAGGGACAGTATCTTCAGGATAATCAGCCATTATGTCTAGGAATTTTCGATCAGTATCTGAAATTTCAGTATATAGTTTCTCATAAGAATTTTGGTACAAATCAGACTTTGCCAAGTCAATAACTTCATTTGCAACTTGATTAGTTATCTCATCTCCACTTTGTTCCCAAGCATAATAACCAATCGTCTGAAAAGCATATGCATATCCGCCTACACCCTCGACTAGCCTTCTCATAACTGCAGGTGAAATTGACTTGTGTCCTTTTTCAAAAGCTGATGAAAAATTATCTTCAATTGAGGTTTTATCTAGTGGTTTCAAATAAATACGATTGCTTCGAAGCAAAAAAGTTAATGTCTTCTCATGCTGCAAATCTGAAATTCTACTTGGTAAGCCAGTCATTATCAGAGAAACATCTAAATCATCGCCAATTAAAGTTTGATATACAGAAGCAAATGCTCTAACATCATCACTTATTTCTATTTCATCAATTCCAACTAAAATAGAAATTTCTCTTTTCTTAAGCTTAGTTAAAATCTGCTTCAATACTTCACTATAGTTTATTATTCCTGCGTCTTCAGTTGCTTGGAAACTCAGACCATTACCTAATACGTTAATTCCTTGAATTGACTTTAAAACTTCTTTCCAATCTATTCCAGAAATTTGTTGCAAGCTACTTAATAATTGAAAAAGCAAATTACCCTGTCCAAGGTTTGAAGTGAGACCCAAAAGTTAGACACTTTTGGGTCTTTTATTATGACTAAATTTAATAAAGAACAA
>NZ_CABUIW010000086.1 GCF_902491705.1 uncultured Lactobacillus sp.
GCTTATTTTTGATAATTTATTCTTGACTAATCGTAGGAAAGAGGATGAGAAAAAACGCCTAGTTTTTCCCATCCTCTTCTTAACTATTCCTTATCCTGGGCTTCACTATCAGGACTAATTGTTTGATTATTAGCCTGATCCTCGTTATACCTTGCAAGAAGGATTTGCTGGTCTTTATCTTTAATGAGGTTTTTAATATCCTCATCAGATTTCAACTCAGGCTTTTCCTTAACAATTTTATCCAATACTTCATCAGAGAACTTAAACTCGGGTTGAACCTTAGTATCACCATTAAGAACATCTATTGTTTCATCGTAAGAAAGAACCTTTAGCTTCCAGCTTGTCCGATCAGCATCGGGCTGGTGAAGAACATTGGGATCATTCTTAAGATCCTCACGAAAGCCATCTTCATCATATTTATAACCATCTTCTGCCATATTGTATCCTCCTTCTTATTAGTCACTAGCATTCTTGCGGTGTGGACGAATGTTGATTGCACATACCGCAACGATAACCAGAATAGATCCAAGAATATCAGCTCCAGTTAGGTAAAGGTGGAAAATTAAAACGGAACCAATAGTTGCCGAAAGTGGTTCAAAGGCATCCATTAGACTAAATGTTGTTGCATCAATGTATCTGAGTGAGGTATTTGCCAAGTAGAACGGAATGATTGTTCCAATAATTAAGATGCTTGCACAGTCGATCCAAACACTGGGAACGTTTGGAATTGCCGGTTGCTGAGGGTGAATTGCTAAAAGAACGATGCCGGCAAACAGAAGTCCCCATGCAGTAACGTCTAGCGATGGTACACGCCCAGTTTGTAACATTTTCTGGGGAATCAAGGTATTGGTAGCAACACCAACCGCTGAGATAAAGCCCCAAAAGAGGACCGCTGGTGTGACAGCTAAGTGGTTGAATCGACCATGAGTGGCAATGATGAAGACACCGAGGAAGGCGATGATTGCACAAATGATTTCAATTCTTCGTGGCGGCTCATGTCGAAAAACGGCTAGATAAGCGATAATGAAGAAGGGACCAACAAACTGAAGAATAGTGGCAATGGAGGCATTTCCTTCTTGAACAGCCATAAAGTAAGCAAACTGGACAGGTACCAGACCAATTACACCATAGGCAAAGATAACCCAGGTGTCATGTAAATTATGGAAAATCGCAAATGGATGGTTGCCCATTAGTTTGCTAATAACAATCATAATCACACCACCAAAAATCAACCGCCACTGGGTTAGCCATAGTGAAGTGATGGACGGACTAATGTTAAAAAGGGCCTTGGCAAACAGACCGGAAATTCCCCAAAAAGTGGTTGCGGTGATTACCATTGCAAGACCGAGAGCTTTTTTATTTGAATTCATTGAAACGATAACCTTTCTTAAAAATACACACGGTGTCATTTTACCATGAATCAGCTGGTGGATTTTAAATTTAAGAGGGAATCTAGTTATTATTAGTAGTATTAGTTTGAGACTGAGATGAAGTTGATGCAGTGTTTTTCTGTGAATAGAGGAGCTTAACGTTTTGAATATCTGTTGATTGAATTGGGTAATTAGAACCGGTTGGCTGCATTACTGAAATGTTATCTGTATGGTGAAGACCAATGGCGTGACCAAGTTCATGCTCGGCTGTATTGATGATCCGTCGTTGTGAATAACCGTAAACCGGATTTAGCAGATATGCAGAGTTGAGTTCGACCCTTACGTAGATGAAGTTGCCATTGCCAGAATTAATATTTGCTTCTGTTAAACCAGCCGCTCCATCCTTATCATCATCAATTGTTGTGAAAAGAATGTTTGCATCTTTTTGTTTCTTAACCACGTGAAAAGTAAAGGAACCAGTATCATTCCATGCTTTGATCGCTGATTTAGCAGCACTTCGTAAGACCGGATCTTTGATATTAATAAAAATAGTGGCAGAATTTGTTGGCCATTTACCAACAGGCTTCGAGTAAGTGGCCTTTTTTTCTGTCCTTTGCGAGTTATCTTTTGTTAATTTTGGCTTTTGTTTCTTTTTTCCCGTAACCTGGTTAATAATATTTTGAGTGTGAATCTGGACTTCATGAATGAAGATGTTAGTGTTTGAGTTTACTGTTTCAATATTCTGATAGGACCAGATCGCGGTGATAAAAATCAAGCTATAGATTAGCGGGAGAAGGAATTTCGAATACTTCTTCATTAAAAAACTACCCCCATAAAGTGCATTCTAGTGAACTTCTTAGAGCTTGTCTATTATTTAGAATGGATTTTTCCCTATGTGAACCGCTATAGGGAAAAGATTTGCGGTAAAATAGTAATAACAAGGTTGCGAGGGGGAAATCTATCATGGTTGCGGCATTTAAACTCCATGTTGTACTTAGTTGGGGCGAAGAGAGAGATTACCTATTAGCAAACGATGTTGAACCGGGATTAGAGCATCGTTATCAAACACGAGAGAATTGGCAAGAGGTAATGAAGGGTGCCTTGATTAACGTCCCGGTTGGCCCATATATTAAGGATAATCGGGTAATTCCGCCAATTGCGACTGCTAAAGTATTAGATGTCATCGCGGTAGACCAAGTCGATCCAAAGTTACAACGGACCCGGAGCCAGTTTATAATGGCTGCTATTTGGGAAAGCCAGTCTGAGGTGCAAGATTATAACTTTATGCACCATGATTACTCTCGGTGGTCACAACGGCAAATTAAAGCAGATGTTGACTATTGGAATAATGGGACTAGGCATCCGTGGATTAATATGGTAACGCAGTGGCGGATTTGGTTACAAAAATATCGTCATTAGTGAATTTGATTAAGATGAATCCGTAGAAAATGGTTGACTAATTAAAATTCACCGTGTATATTATTATTGTTATCTTATTGGGCATTCGCCAAACTGGTAAGGCAGTGGACTCTGAATCCATAATTTACTGGTTCGAGACCAGTATGCCCAATTAGTTAGGGTTCCGTATTATTCGGAGCCCTTTTTTGTTGAAATTTTACGTGTGATTTGTTTCTTGGTAAAATACCTTTAGACATTGAGGAGAAGAGAAAATGGCAAGTAATTCTGATTCAATTTATTACGTATTAACCAAGATTAAGCATCATCCAGAACTAATAGTGAGTGAAAAAGTACAGTATACCAATACAATTTCCGTTTTTATTAAGGACTCACTGAAAATTGCGGATGCTTCTTTTTATTTTCCGGATGATCGCTTAATGGTAAATCGACTATCAAATGACTTTGTGGCTAAAAATGGTGATTTGTTAGAAAGCTTTTTTGTTAAGACGCATCAAGAAAAGAAGAATTATCACGATGTTTGGGTAACAACTGCTCACGTTAAGAAGATGAGGGTTTATTTACTAGAACTATCGTTTGAATGATTTTGTCTTTATTAATTGATCTAAATAGTAAATTAATTAATGTTTGACAATATATGAGAAAATCTGTATACTTCTCTTGTATTGTTTATTGCCCGCTGGTCAAATTGGTTAAGACGTCGCCCTCTCAAGGCGGAGTTACGGGTTCGATCCCCGTGCGGGTGATTTTTTTATTTTTAAATAAAATAAATAGGTGTAAAAAACGTTGATATAAAGGCATTCTTGATTTTTGCTTTACACCCATTTAGGCTATTTTTTAACAATTCTGCGGAAAAATTGCGGAAAAAATAATCTTCTTGCCAACGTGGTAGGCTACCGGTTTTCGGTGGTCTTTTTATTTTTGTCTGCGGAACTTCTGCGGAAAAATCATCCCCAAAATTGCGAATATCTTTTTAGGGGGTCTGAAATGTCATGATTATTGATAGTACTGTGGGGATGATATAATTAAACGTAAATGTAGGCCGGTTGAAAATTAGGCAAAAGTTGTTATTCCAGTAACTAGGCTAGCTAATCAGGAATAACCAACCTGCGGACTTTTTCCCGGAACATTTCGCCTCTGTGATTGCTAGCCAATCAAATAGGGGCTTTTCTTATGCGTTCCTGCTGCCTTTTATAGGCCTGTCCGATCTGCCTATGTTTTATTATCTTTATCAATTGCTGATGAGTGATGAAGATATCCGGTCAATGATTAAGTTATCAGTGCAATATCTGCAATTCTTGCACCGATAAGCTATAATTAATTTGAATTTGAAAAGCGTTTGTATTGCGCGATATAAAGAAAGGGCGGTCAAGGTAGCAAAATACTTTGATCGCTCTTTGATTATTTTTTACATTTATTTACGCTATTTTCATTTATTTTAACCCATGTTATAATTTTAAACGTGAAAAGGCGCTAGGCTGTGCGATAACCTAACGCCCGGCATTTCTTGCTAGACAAGTTCTATTTAAGCATTAATAGTTAATAGCTATTGATGCTTTTTTATTAGGCTGATTGCTATAACAATTACAAACACAAGCATTTTACAGCTTGTAAATGTCACTGTTATGCTCACCGCCAGAACCTCCCTAGCAGTCAAGAAACTTTCACAACCAACGCCCCATTTCTTGCTGTACTTGTAAACCGTTGGTGATGTCTAGCTTCTTATTGCCTAGATAAGTAATAGGGTAGCTACTCCCCAAGACTTACCATGATTAAATTATATAATTTAAATCACTTTTAAAGTGAATTATTCGATGCGCAAGCCTTGCGTTTAATAAATTCCAGCTAATCCATTGATACACAAGTAATTACAGGCAATTTTTAGCAATCAAAAAAGGGGCCAAAATTGACTCAAATTGCTTCTCATCCCCGTATAAAAAAAGCAACTAGCAGGGGATGCTTAGTTGCCTATTGCTTGTCTAGTTCTGTTTGTCGTTGCTCAATATAGCCCTTTAATGCTTCCAAGTCTTCGCTAGTAGCATTATTCAGAATAAAGCTCTTAGCCATTGAACGCTTATTAATGTAGCGGGTGCGTTCTCTGTTCTTCTTACGATAATTGTAAGTAGCCCGCTTCTGAGCTTCACTAATTGCCATGTTAAAAGCCCCATTTCTTATGCGTCTTGTCCGTTTCAATTTCAATCTCAATTAGTTTATTGTGACGTTTTTTTATTTTGGGTGAATGCAGCCAATCCTTGAACTTGATCGCCTGCCGTTTTATGTTGTCTTTTGCTTCTCTAGGCGTTGGAATAGTCAATTCAACTTCAACATGATTATTCCTGGTGTGGAATTTATAGCTCTTCATGATTTAAACCCTCGCTTTTAAATGCTATACTTTAATTGTAATAAAGCCCCTAAGAGTTGAGCTGCTAAACTTACAACTCTTAGGGCGGTAAGTAATTACCACTTAATGATAAGTTCAAAGTCTAGTTTGATGAAGAAGTGTCCGCTAAACACAATCTTAATCTTGCTGGGCTTTTTCTTTATGATTAAGTGCATCATACTCACCCCCTTTCCTTAGGGGCTAAATATATTATATACTTTTGTACATATAATTGCAATAAGAAAATGGGGCTGTGACATAAGTCTCTAATAATAAGCGGAGTTAAATGAAATCTTCGGATTTCATTTAACTCCGCTTTCCTTTAGAATAGATATTAGAAAAAGAAAAAGACACCGACTAGCCCGTCGAT
>NZ_CABUIW010000087.1 GCF_902491705.1 uncultured Lactobacillus sp.
ATTTAGCCATAATAAAACCCCCGAAATTCATGTCCGAATTTCGAGGGTCACCACACAAAGAATGATTTTTATTAACAATTAAATTTTTATTCTGGGAATAATTCATCAATTCTATCTTCATTAAATCCGAAGAACCAAGTTAGAACAAATCCGCCGATATAAGATATCAATAAGGCGATTAAGAATTGAACTTGTTGCCCTGGTTGCATAATTAATAATCCGAACAAACCAGAAACACCCTGTGATACTGTACCTAAATGGAATAATGAAGCGGCAACACCACCGAAACCTGCACCAAGACAAGCGGTAATAAATGGACGGCCTAGAGGTAAAGTAACCGTACATTAATGGTTCACCTACACCTAGAATAGCAACAGGAATAGAACTCATAACCATGTTCTTAAAGCGTTTGTTCTTACTCTTAAGCCAAAGTGCAAAACCAGCACCAACTTGACCACCGCCGGCCATCATTAAGATAGGGAGTAAATAGTTAATACCGTGCGTTGGACCTGTTGGGTCGTTAAGCATAACGTGAATTGGAGTTAAAGCTTGGTGTAAACCTACAGATACCAAAGCTAAGAATGTTGAGGAAAGAATGTAGCCACCGAACCAGCTTAACTTGTCGTAAAGGAAGTCCATGACTACATAGATAACATTGGTTAACCAACCACCGACTGGTTGAAGAAAGACAACTGAAATCAAACCACAGAAGATCAAGGTACATAGAGGTGTTAAGAATGTATCAAGTGCATTAGGCATAAATTTTCTAATTTGTCTTTCTGTCCATGCAATGAAGATACCCATGAATAAGGCTGTTAACAAACCACCAACACCAGCAACATAAGGTTTATTGGTGAACGGCATTGAGACAGCTAATGAGTTCAGTGGATATGCAGCAAAGCCAGTTAAGTTCAGGCAGAAGACACCACCGATACCACCTAAGATGGCACTACCTTTGAATTCTTTAGCGGCATTCATTCCTACAAAGATTGGTAAGAAGGCAAATAGGCCCCAACCAATTGTTTTAATAGTTAAATACCACCAGTCATTTGCAAATGCACTACCAGTTTGATAATCGATAACGTTGCAGATACCGTTAACTAAACCGGCAGCAATAATACCTGGAAGTAATGGAATAAAGACATTAGCAATGTGATGCAAGCCACGTTGCAAAGGCTTATCATGTTTAGCCTTTTGAGCTGCTTTATTCTTTTTAGCTCTTTCTTTTACCTCATCTAATGTTTCATTAGAATCTTCACTATCTTCTTCGCCAAGTGGGACACCAGATTGTTGGCTAAATTCTTTACCTACTTTTGTAACTTTTCCGGGTCCTAAAACAACTTGTAAAGTTTCAGATTGAACTACACCTAATACACCATCAAGACGTTTCAAATTATCTAAATTAACTTTGGAATCATCTTTAGTTTTTATTCTTAAACGTGTCATACAAGTCATAGCCGCTTCAACATTAGTTTTACCGCCAATGTTGTCTAATATTTCCTTAGCTAGCTCACTGTCTTTACTCATGACTCATACACCTCCTAATTTAAATTATCAAGTGCCCATTGATATGCATGCGGAGCTGCCGTAGTCCAATAAGCCCAGTTGTGGTTACCACCATTATCTCTTTCAAATTTGACACTAATTCCATTTGATTTTAAGGTCTTAACAAAACGATCGACATTCTTAACTGGAACAGTTGTGTCACTGGCAGTAGATTCTACAAAGAACTTAACGGATTTAGATTTAGCATTAATGTATTTAGTTGGGAATACACTGTCATAGAATTTCCAATCCCAGTTGTTTTTGCCAACTTGGAACGCATGTTGAGATGTCTTAATAGGATTGTTGTCAGGCAAACGATACCAAACAGATGGTGAGATCAAGACAGCATTTCCGAAAATATTAGGATATTTAAGTGCAAGTCTTGCTGCACCATAGCCACCCATTGAAATACCACCAATTCCTACATTCTTAGGATCGGTATCAGTCTTATACAATTTATTAATGGTTGGTACCATATCATCTACAATGGCACTTTCCATTTGCATCCCGCCTTCTTTTTGGTTGATGTAAAAACTGTTAAATCCATCAACGAAGACAACGATCATTTTCTTATTGCAACGATGAATTTCACCATCAAGAATTTGTTGAGAATTGAATCTCTCTAACAAATTTCTGTGGTTACCGTAGATTCCGTGCAACATGTATAAAACTGGATAACGCTTATTGCTCTTTGGGTTATAACCTGCAGGTAAATAAACATCATAGTTCCAATCCATATGTAATTTCTTAGAATACATTGTTGTTGTAACAACTTGACTCTTATTTGGAGTCACAGCAGGTGCAGCAGTCGAAGCTTTCTTTTGGCTACATCCAGTTAATCCAATTGCCAAAAACAGAATTGATAAAGTTACAGCAATCCATTTACTAGGTTTCATTCTTCTTACCTCCCTATTATTAGTAACTTTCAATAACAGTTTTATATGGTAAAAATAGTATTTATTTTTGTATTTGCACTCCCACTTCTAAAATTATAGAAATTATATTTCACCGTTATTTAAAATAAAGCGCTTTCTTTATCATTACAATAACACACCGTTATGTTTTAATCAATAATATTTGAAATAAAATTTCAATTTTGTAGCTAATTATTCAATACTTGGCTCACATTGCCATTATTTTTCTCTAATAGTTTTTCAGCTTCAGCCTTACCCAAATTAGTTTTAGCCATTACAATAGCTAAGCCTACATCCTTACCTGCTTCTGTAAGAACTTGACTAGCTCTTTCATTAGATACACCTGTTACAGCCATAATTATACGAGTAGCACGATCTACTAATTTTTGATTCGTAGGCAGAACATCAATCATAACGTTTTGGTAAACTTTCCCCTGCTTAATCATTACGCCTGTTGAAATCATATTTAAAATCATTTTTTGGGCAGTCCCTGCCTTCATTCGAGTAGAACCCGTAATTACCTCTGGTCCAACTACTGCTTCAATTGCTATGTCAGCATGTTGTCCAATTAAACTGTCTTTTACACATGCGATTGCAATAGTTGCTGCACCTATCTTTTTAGCATAATCCAAGCCACCTATAACATATGGAGTACGACCACTAGCAGCTAAGCCCATTACCACATCTTTATTAGTTAGCTTTAGATCTTTCAAATCTTTGGCTGCTAACTCAGGAGAATCTTCTGCACCTTCTACAGCAACATACATGGCACTTTTACCACCAGCTATAAGACCAATTGCTCTTTCTGGTTTAATTCCATAAGTTGGAACAAGTTCAGCAGCATCTAAGACTCCTAAGCGTCCACTAGTACCAGCACCTATATAAATTAGACGACCACCTGCATGATATCTAGCGGCTGCCACATCAATGGCTTGTGCAATCGCCTTATCTTGCGTAGCCACAGCATCTGCAACTTTATGGTCCTCAGCATTAATGGTCTTGACCATATTCAACGTCGACATAGCATCAATATGCATTGTATTAGAATTTCTCTGTTCGGTTGTTAAATCTTTAATTGCCATTCTAATCATTCCCTTCTTTTAATTCGTTCAAGAGCTTACCTGTATCTTCCATTTCTTTCTTAATCTTAGGTAAATTATTAGTAATAGTGCATAAATAAAGTAAATTGGAAATAAACATTTCGGCAAACGTTGAATTAATAGCACCTACACGTAATAACATTTCATTTTTAGGCAACAATAATTTAACATCTGCCAATTTACTTAATGGCGAAGTGGATTTTCTAGTAACTGCAATGATTGGTGTGCCATTCATTTTTGCTTGCTTTACAGCTAATAATATTTCCTTAGTTAATCCACTATAAGAAAAGCAAATCATAACGTCTTTTTTAGTTGAATAATAGCTTCGCTCAAGAGCAATATGTACATCATCATTGTAAAAAACAGTCTTACCACTTCTGATCAACTTGTAAAATAGATCTTTAGCTGGGAAGCTTGATGCACCAATGCCTTCAAGGTAAACTGAATTAGCATTTTGAATTAAAGTAACAGCCTTTTTAAGTTCTTTGACATCAATTGTTTTTGACAAGTCTTCAAGATTCTGAGTAATGCTAACCCTTAACTTTGTCATGATCTCATCAGCTGCATCATTCTTTTTAACAATCATGTCAATAGGCGCAGGTGCTTTCTTCTCAACAACTATACTTTTGGCCAAATCAATTTGAAATTCTTTTAAGCCCTTATAACCTAATTGTTTACAAAAACGGATTATTGAAGCTGCTGACGTATTCGTATATTCGCCTAATTCTTTTGCACTTTTTGCCACAAAGGGATTAGGGTTATCTAAAACTGCATCAGCGATAATACGTGAGGATTTTTTTAATAAACTATATCTTTCTAGAATGCGATCTCGAATATTCATTTCATCACCATCTTATATATTTTATAAGTTCATTTTATATCCTGTGAAATAATATTTCAATTAATAATCATATCTGCTGCTAATTTGAAATTTTGTTACTAATGTAAAAATAATTTTCTATCATCAATCTTAGTTACCTTTCTTTCCAATCAAAAAAGCCGTTAGTCAAACAACTAACAGCTTCATCAAATAATTTTCATATTTTTCAATAAAAAAACCTCTGCTGATGGTTAAAGCCGTCGTCACAGAGGTATGATCTACATTCGATTCTACACATATAAAGTAATAATGTCACGCCAAATCTAATAATTAGAGAATTCCTACTAAATTTCGGCATTTCTTGCTTCAATATCATTTTGAAGATTTAAAAAATATCTTGAAGATACCCCAAATAACTTTCCTAATTTCATAGAAGTATCTACCGTAATTTTCTTTTTATCATGAAGAATATCTAAAATTACGGATATTGGCACATTAATTTTGCTTGCAACTGCACTAGCTGACATACTTAAAGGCTGCATGAATTCCTCAGCTAAGATTTCGCCTATTTGGGGTGTAGAAATATTACCTTTTTGCATCTTCGTTACCTTTTCTAATTAACAAAAGACTCAAAAGTCATTTAACTTTTGAGTCTCAGCGCGAAAAAACTATTTGTTCAAAAAATTTTTAATTAATAAAATCCTTATTAAAATTACTCTTATTCCTCACCAGGTGCGGACATAACTATTCTCATTTTACCAGTGAATGTGAAT
>NZ_CABUIW010000088.1 GCF_902491705.1 uncultured Lactobacillus sp.
GCTTCCTGGTTTCTCAGTTTAATGTTTATAACGAGAAGTCTCTGAAGCGGATCCACCGAGGGTTCAAAGGACTCCAGGACACCTTGGAAGCATCATTTATTTAAGTTATATACATATTATATGTACGAAGGCATTTCATTTACACAAAACATTCTTGACACTCTCAAAAATTGTGTTTTCGTTTTTATAAGTGTCAACTTGACAGGGGATAGTACCATTACGTTATACTAGTTTAGAGAGGGCGACATAATGATCATTCAAACAAAGGGACTTACTAAAACTTATCAATCAAAAGTGGTGGTTGACCATATTGATTTAGCAATCAAAGAAGGAAGCTTAACTGCTCTACTAGGACCCAATGGCGCTGGTAAAACAACCACTATATCGATGCTCACAAAGATCTTAAATCCAACCAGTGGAATGATCAAGATGAAACCAGACATAAAGATTAGCATGGTATTTCAACAGAGTATTTTAGATAATGATTTGACAGTTATGGAAAATTTGAGTATTCGAAATAAACTTTATAAAGAAGCCAAATCTAATCATATTGATGCTTTGATTCAGAAAATCGGGTTAACTGAATTTATTAATCAAAAATACGGCCGACTTTCTGGTGGGCAACGGCGACGAGTTGATATAGCAAGAGCTCTACTTAATCAACCTGATATTATTTTTTTGGATGAGCCAACTACGGGTTTGGATATCCAAACCCGCTCGGCAATTTGGAAATTGTTGCATTCATTGCAAAGTCAAAATAATTTAACCATTATTTTGACGACACACTATCTTGAAGAAGCAGACAATGCAGATGAGGTTTATATTATTGATCATGGCAAAATAATTGCCAGCGGATCCGCTGATGAAATTAAAACACAAAACTCTAGCAGTAAACTCGTGATTGTTTCTGAACAAGCTGATCAATTAATGGCATTGATACCAAGTAAAATAATTCATACGCAGATTAATCATAAAACCATTTGTTTAAAGGCTAATTCTGACGAAGCACTCTCATTATTATTAAAGTTTCGTAGTTTCATTAAAACGTTCACTTATCAAGAGGGGACGATGGATGATGCTTTTTTGTCATTAACCGGAAGGAAGATGCGTTGATATGATTACTTTAACAAGGAGAAATCTACTGTTGTATTTCCGCAATCGCCCCGGAGTATTCTTTTCATTATTGGGAGCAATGATTTCATTTCTCTTATATATTGTCTTTCTAAAAAAGTCAATGATAAGTAGCTGGAAAACTGTCCCTAGTTCTCACCAATTACTTGATTTTTGGTTGATTGGAGGGACTTTATCAGTGACTGCCATCACAACCACCCTTACCTCACTTGGACAATTAGTAAAAGATAAAGAACGCAAGGTTATTAAAGATTTTTATTTAACAGACCTTTCTCATTTTGAAATCACCATGAGCTATATGTTAAGTGCCGCTTTGATTGGCTTTATTATGCAAATAGTTATGTTCACACTGATGATAGGATACTTTTCAATCACAGATAACTTGACCATGCCATGGGAGTCGCTACCAGCTGTAATTTGCGTTGCTCTTTTTAGCTCTTTACTAGCAGTTGTAATTAATATGCTGTTTATCCAGTTTATTAGTCGCTTTGATTCCTTAAACGCTATAGGAACAATTGTTGGCACGGCCTCTGGTTTTTTAGTGGGTACCTATATTCCAATTGGTATTCTTCCTAACTTTGCGCAGTTACTTATCAAATTAACTCCGGGTGCATATGTAGCAGCCATTTATCGACAAATACTTATGGCAGATAAATTAAAAACCGCTTTTCATGGTCAGCAAAGCCATTTTGAAAAAACGATGGGGATTAAGTTAGAGTGGCATCATTTATTAACTGGAATGCAAACGACTGTGCTCCTTACCATAGTTTTTTTATTAGGAATAGCAGTTTTACTAATTGTTGACTTAATTCGAAGCAAGGAAAATGTGAGAACGGTTGATTGAGATAGCAAATATGATGAAACAAGTAGACCAATGTTTTGTGATTATTGATTAAGCATTCCAAGTGAATTGCGAGGGATCAATAATGCCTATAAAAATCCGATTAAATTGGAATCTGCCTTAATTGCATCGACATGCAGTCACATTACGATATTGGCCTAGCCAATAAACTATGCTGGATTAAATTGATTTTGGATAATTTTTACAATCTACCTTATAATCAAATTTTTTCAGGATCATCTCACTCCTTTCAGCATCATTTTACATAATTTGATACCGAAAATATACAAATGATACTGATAAAACAAATAGCATCTAAGAAACTACCTAAAAAGGCACCTCATATTCGAGGTACCTTTTTAGATTTAGCTTGTAATCCGTATCGAATTAAGTTACGAACAAGCCCACAGGTCAACTTTTTAAAGGCTTACGATCTGTCAACAAAGCAATCGGCGACAGAATCAAAACAATCACCGCTCCTACTAAGTAGGTATGACTGAAGGCCTGGCTGATTTGTCGATTCTTAGTATGCTTAATTTTTCTCAAAGCTGTCGTTAAAGCTTCTTTTTGTGCCAATTGTTTGAGACCTACTAACAATTTTTTCTGACCCTGGCTTATTTGCTGATTACCCAAATTAATTTTTTGAGAAGCTACTGACAGTTTAGATATAGCGGTATTTTGATTCTCTAACTTGGTTAAGGTAAGTGCTAGTTGCTGGTTGCCCGCTTTTAAGTTGTCAGTAGCTAGTGCTAATTTTTTCTGGGCTTGGTAGACCTGGTGAAGATCGGTTCCCTTTTGGGGCTGTGGTAAATCAACCTGAGATTTGGCCGCTTTTTTAAGGGCACGTCTTAGGTTTGTCTGTTTGTTTTTAGTTGTTAATTTGGCTGATCCAGTAGTGGAAAATAGGCTGTTCAATTGTTGATGAGCCACTTTCTTTACTTTGGGTGATAATTGCTGTCGATCAACAATTTGAATGGCATCTTGATGAATATGCTGCTTAGCTGTATTGACATTATTATCAAGGACCGTTACTAGAATTGCAATTCCTAAACAAGTGCCAATTTGACGCGCTGCGTTAACAATTCCCGAACCAATCCCACTTTTATTTTTTGGCAAATGCTTAACCGAGGCCACTAACGAAACCGAAGAGAACCCAAAACCAACACCGTTAATCACCAGAAAAGTAATGACAACAGTTTTAGGCGTTGTGGTGGTGATAAACGACAAGAGTAGTAAACTAGCTGCCATGACTAAGAGCCCAATCAAAGTAACCGGAACTGCGCCAACTTGATCAAATAACTTAGTTCCCAAAGGCATCGCTACCATGATTGTTAAGGAAACTGGAATAATAATTAGGGCCGCATGTAACGCTGTATCGTTCAGAACGTCTTGTAAAAAATAATTTAAAATCAGGGTGGGGCTAACTAACGCAAAGCCAGTTAAAAAGTAAACTAAACTAGAAGCAGTTAAGGTTTTTTCACGGAACAAATCTAATTCAAGTAGTGGGTGTTTGACTTTACTTTCGATAAAGATGAACAATCCAATAGCTAATACGCCGCCAATGAGTGTTCCTAAGATGATGCCCGATTGCCAACCATATTGGCGGCCTTCTAGTAGGCCAAAGGTTAAACCACCTAAGCCTAGTGTTAAAAGAATCGTTCCTGGTAAATCAATTCTCCCCGCCAAGGATTCGTCATATGATTCCCTTACCCCCATAGCTATAATTAGAGAGGCTACAATGGTTAAGGGGACATTAATGCCGAATACCCAGCGCCAAGAAGCATATTCAATAATCACACCACCAATCGGTGGCCCCCCGGCAGCAGCTAAAGCCGTTACTGCGCCCACAACGCTAGCAATTTTGGATATATGCGCTTTGCCAAATATTTCAATTCCCATTGGTAAGACAATCGGGGTGATGATGGCACCACCTAATCCTTGAAAAAATCGAAAAGCAATCAATTCTGGCAACGACGTTGCCAACATACAAGCCGCCGAAAAACCGCCAAATAAGGCTAATCCTAGTAACATAATTTTTTTACGACCATAACGATCGGCAATCTTTGAACCAGTGATCATAAACACGGCTAAGGCTAACATATAGATGGTGGCAACCCAACTTGTATCAGTTAGACTGGCATTGAAATGGGTCATAATTTTGGGTAAAGCAATGTTGACGATAGTACTGTCTAAGGTGCCCATAAACATCGCAATGGTTAACCCGATAAAACTGATAATTTTAGTAGCTTTTGACATCTATCAAGCGCTCCTTTCGGTAACAAATGGATATAAAGGAAACATTTGTTACCTTTATTTGCGACTTTTAGTATAATTAGTCCTAAGCATTAAAACAATCCTTATTGGCTAAGTGCTACAGATTGCTATAATTTGTTACCGATAGTAGAGGAGATGTCAATAAAATGAACGGCAAGCAGCGTATGGTTGAACAGTCTAAGCAATGGTTATGCGACGCCCTTATAAATTTAATGACGAAAGAGAACTTTCAGGATATTTCTATTACTGAAATTGCCCAAACCGCTGAATTATCGCGAAAAACGTTCTATCATTCTTTTAAAAATAAAGAAGCGGTCATTAATTACCTGTGTGATCAGTTGTTCGATCAGTACTTTGAACAATTACTCCAGCAGAAACCGCAGGTAGGGGAAATGATGTTAAAAACTACTTTTGACATTTTTTTAAATTTTTGGTGGCGAAAACGGGATTTAATTCAATTATTGATCCGCCAAGGCTTATTTGATCACATGAATGAAATTTGGCAGGAAAAAGCAATCCCCCGTTATCAACAGTTTGCGGCTCCCTGGCATGTTCAGGGCACTCCTACCCAAGTGAATTATGTAATGGCTTTTCAACTAGGTGGTTTAACTAATATTCTACGTATCTGGTTAGGACAAGATCAGCCTGAGCCACCAGAACAAATTAAGGATCTAATGTTTTTGGCTGCTCAGCAATTAGCTGATAGTTTAAATACAAATTAGATTAGTTAGACAGAAACAAACAATCAGGATTTAACTAAGATTATGAACACCATTCAAAATAAGGGGGGCCACCTTAGATGTGTTAAATTTACCGTCCATGATAGGGATTGCTGACCCCAATTTACGTCAACTGATGACCAACTTGATTATTGAACTCTATAAGTATCAGGCC
>NZ_CABUIW010000089.1 GCF_902491705.1 uncultured Lactobacillus sp.
TGATTTTACTATTCTTCACAACTCTCTACAATTCTTAAAAAATGCCCCAAACAGGATTCGAACCTGTACATGGAAACCCATACAACGACCTGAACGTTGCGCGTCTGCCAATTCCGCCACTGGGGCATCGTTATTAATGAAATAACAACAATCTTATTATACTGGAATTTTATTGAATTACAAGTCCTATTTACCTTTAATAAATTGAATCATTGTCCCATAACCAGTTAAAACTAGGAACTTGGGGGCAACCTGAACGTTAGCTACATTGGTATTAAAACGAACTCCGACAATTCCATCAGCTTTCTTTTCAGCTGCTCGTTCGCGTAATTTCTGCTGAACCTCGCTAAATAGCTGGTCCAAAGATTCAAATGAGTCAATCGCATCACTTGGTAGCATTAAATGAGCTGTCGCATTAACAACTCCCAGGACTTTATGCGCCTGTGGATAATCTTCTGTTGAAAGGAATATTTCATTCACCCCCTTATTTATTATACCAAACTAACAAAAAGGCTTTAACGCTCAGCAATTCTAAACGTTAAAGCCACATTTGTGTTTATGAGGGGCAACCTATTAGTTTCTGTTGGCCGCTTCCTCATAATATCTACGGAAGGAATCCTGCCACTTTGCACTGGAACTTTATTACTAAATACAAACTTTTGATTCTCATCTTCCGCAAAGTCGCTTTTATTCGTTACCGTTCAAATAGTGCACCCTGGTAACCACAATTTAAATCAAGATCTTTCCGGTTACTCTTACGTTGCTTCTAGTCTACTCCTTAACTTCCTTCGACTCTATTAGAACGGGAGACTTAATGTTTTAACATCGTCTCTTTATCCTTCCTCACCAATAATATACCACCTTTAGTAACTGCTTTCAAGGATTAATTAAATACTTGTGATAGCATTAATAATATTGCGACTAAATTATTTAAACCGTGTAATAACATTGAGTTCCGAATATCCTCACTTTTCCGGTAAACGTATGCTAAAGTCATCCCCAACATACAATACAAGAGAAAACTAATAATATTCGTGCTAACATGCCCAGCAGAAAAAACGATCCCCGACAAAATTACCTTTGGCCAGAAAGTATTGGGCTTAAAGAAAAGATTCATTAATACCCCACGAAAAATCAGCTCTTCCGCTATCGGAGTCAAAACCACCGCTGAAATTGCAAATACAATTGTTACTAATGGGTTATGGCCCAATATCGCCATTAGACTTTGATTATTTGCTGTTTCTGTCTGGTGGTAGATTAAAACATTCAGTACACCAAGAATAAATTCCCCTATTAAAATAAACAGGTACCCACCAAGAATTAATTTCCAGTTAATTCTCTTTCTAATTGGTAGTTGGTTATAGCGGTGATATGTTTGTCGAGACCATAGGATAATAAAACCGAATAATAGAAGAAAAAGGAAAACTAACCCAATAGTCTTAATGGTTACCCTGTTGCTTCGATTAGCAATTTGCATTGCAATCGGTGGTAATTCTATACACAAGAAAAAGGCTGCCATTAAACAACAACGTTTAATAAGAGAAAAAATTTCACTCATTTTTGTTGCCCCTTCTTTTGTTCTTGAAGGCGTTTTTGTTTTCGTCGCTGGTAACTCCATTTTGCGGTTACCTTCGTTACCATTAAGTTTGCAACTACAAATCCTAAAATCCATAAAATATACATCGACCAGCCAGAAATTACTTTACTAATCGTTAATGCTACTAAAATTGCAAAAATAATTAATGGGGGTAATACTACTTTTAAGATTAATTCTGCTTTCACTCTTTAAATCCTCCATCATCTTGTCCAAAAAGTACCTCTCAGTTACATTGCATCCTAATCCTGATGGAAAACATCTTCCAAAATTTGCTTGGTTGTTGCCATTTGCGTTCCACGAGAACGGACATAATCGATCTGTGAGATAAGAATATCATAACTCCACATTGAAGACAGATCTTTCTCGTTAAAATAGTGGAGATTTAACGTAATCTCATTTAAATCGTGGAGCATTCCCGAAAAGTCGTCCATCCCCTGGTATTGTTTTGTTCCAATAACCACCGGCAATTCATTGTCAGCAGAGTCTTTTAATATGTTCATGAGGATGTTCCCGCTTGTTATTTCTGGATGTTCATCAATAAACTGTTGCACTTGCCAAATATCGAAATAGTGGTGTTCATGAGCTACCTTAGTTTTTTCAGAAACAGTTGTTAGGTAGTCGGTTTGATCGTTGACGGTAATAATGCTATCGAGGCGAATTGCAATTAAACCGTTAATTTTTCCATCCCAATCAATACTGATCATCAGGCAAAAATAATTATCAATACCCACTACAAAGCCAACGTTAAAATAATCATCATTTTTGATATTATGTACTTCAATCAATTTTCCCTGCTGTTTAGCAATGGTTAATTGAATTTTAACATCCTGCTTATCTGATTCTCTCAAGTATTTGCCTCCTAATTGTCGTTTGATTAATCAAACAAAAATTTACAAAAAATAGTCTACCAAGAATCGTAAGGAAAATTCAATTATTAAGTAGGTATAAACTGATAAGTAGTTATCCCTTCATACAAAATATATCAAAAATTAAATGGGAATCCACAATATTTTGTAGTAAGATAGTGCTTGTGTTTAAAATTATAGTAAAGAGGGGCCGTTATGGTGATAATTACTGCAGGAATGATTGGGGTCGGCAAAACTACCTTAACTGGTAAAATTGCAGAACATTTAAATACAAAAGCTTACTATGAACCGGTTGGTGAAAATCCAGTATTACCACTTTATTATGCAAATCCAAAGCAATACGGATTCTTATTGCAAATCTATTTTCTTAACAAACGATTTTCAATGATCAAACAAGCATTATCCGATGATAACAATGTTTTAGATCGTTCTATCTATGAAGATGCATTATTCACTCGTGAGAATAATGCAGAAGGAAACATTAGCGATACAGAATTAGAGGTCTACCTTAAACTATTAGATAACATGATGGCTGATCTTAATCGGCTACCAAAAAAAGCTCCTGACTTAATGGTTTATTCTGAAACAGATTTTGAAACAATTCTTTATCGCATTAAAAAGCGTGGTCGGGATTATGAACAAGTTGATAAGAACCCTGAATTAAAGGATTACTATTACAAGATGTGGAATGCTTATAAGGATTGGTATCGTGATTATAATGCCAGTCCAAAGATGAAAATCGATCTAGAAAAGTACGATCTAGAAAATCCACAAAATGTCAAAACTGTTCTTAGTATGATTGATGACCGATTAAAAGATATTCGTAACTAGTAAAAGCTTTATTAATTAGTATAGCGATAGCTTAGCTAAAGTTGATCCATTCAGTGAATTAACTTGGGTTAAGCTATTTTTGTATCTAATGTTTACTGGAATAATGAATAACATCCTGTAAATAATTATGTTTATGATTAATTTGAGCTAAGAATGGTTGGTCATGAATAAAATTTCGACCATTTTCTAAATGACGTAAATACATTTCCTTGTACGGCAAATCTGCATCAAAAGCTCGTCTCCGCTCGCTTTCGTGATCCCACTTAACTCTACGATAATCAAGATCAGCGATCCCTTCATCGTCAATTGTGAGTAATAGATAACGAGCACGAAGATTACTCTGGTGAACATTCCACCCATCATAAGGTTCACCAACAGAGCCAGGATTGAGAATTAACTGTTCTTGACTAGTATACCGATATAATTGGTGGTGTACGTGAGCATAAATACCAACATCATAATTTCCAGGCGAAGGCATAATTTGATCCATTTGTTGTTGATCGTTAGTTGGAAACAATCCTTGTCCAGCATTATTTTTAGGAAGATTATGGCTTAAAGTAATATGCAATGCACCAACCTGTGTATCGGCCGTTATCGGCCATTCACTGATTTGATTAATAATTCTAGAGCCAACCTGGGCACCAATATATTCGCCAATCCGGGAAATCATAATTTTTGTCTCATCATCGTAAGAATGCTGACCATAATAGGCTTGCACTAAATCATCATCCCAGTTTCCCCGAAGACAAATTGATGGATTTAATGATTCTAATATCTCCCAAATATCTGTTGCTCCCGGTCCCGGCATGAATAGGTCACCTAGAAACCAACATTCATTTACATTCTGTTTTCTAATATCATTTTGAACTGCTTTTAGAGCCGTATAATTGCCATGAATATCCGCAATAATTGCAATTCGTCGTTCCATACTTATCATCACTTTTCAATTTATTATTACAATTTCAGTATAATTAATCCAGATTTAGATTCAATTTAGTAAATTTAACTAAAATTTTTAGGCAATCGTTTGCACAAATAGTAAATCAAAAGCTGATTTATGAATTTTTTTATATAATTTAATAGCAAAATTGACAGCGCTTTCTTTATTTTCTATTCTAAGGCTGACTCATTTAAACACAAGTGAGTTAATTCATTTGAAAGAAGGGTTAGCTATGGTTAATTGGTTACTACCAAGCGCACCAGCTGACAAATTAATACCGAAAGAGCAAAGGCACGGTGCTTTTATTAAATATCGAACTAGAATTTTGGGAGTGTAAAATATTTTGTGTAAATTTCTAAATTAAATTGAAAAAGGGAAAGCC
>NZ_CABUIW010000090.1 GCF_902491705.1 uncultured Lactobacillus sp.
CGATCTAAATGTTGCTCCTTGGAACTCACACGCGCATAACCGATTTTAGCCATTTTCAATTCTCCTTTTGGACAGTTCTAATGAACGTTTATAATTCCTAGTATAGCACAAAAATAGAAAAGGCCAATAGGGTACACCCTATTGGCCTTACTTATAAGAGAATTGCTATACAAATTTGTTCAATTTTCTTTCATGAAAAATTAGTAAAAATATACTCCAAGAGCTTATATATCTCCCAATCTTAAATTATTAATATCTTGAGATTTGTGTACTTTAACAGTCATGAATAGGGATAAACAGTTCATTTGTATCCATAGGATCATCTAAAGTCAATCCCATTCCTGTTTTTGGAATATTAGATTGAAAGGCTTATATGGCCGGGACCCGCTTCTCTTTGCACGTTTAGACTCGGTAGCCAGCTTACTCCAAAATATTCCGTATTAAACAAAACATAAGCTTCAAGAAGAAAAAAGACCAAGTCACAACCGCAAAAACTATTAAAGTCGACTTGACTTTTATCAAGACAGTCGTACAATGTTTTTAATTAGATTAAAGGTATAAATTACTTTTAAATAAAAGTAATTTATACCTTTATTTAAAATGATTAAGCAAATGAGGTGCGGATTTTGAGAGTCCAAAATATTAAGCGGTCAAGTATCTGGAAGATTCGGTTGTCAACAGCAACGATGACGTTGATTCCTGCAGCAGTCGGAATTAACTATGTTGCCAAGGCGTTTGCCGAAGGATTAAAATTACCGGTTTGGTTAGGAACGTTGGGAACTTTTCTGGCAAGTATGTTAGCTGGCCCGGTGGCTGGTGCAATTAGTGGCTTTATTAATAACGTCATTTATGGATTGACGCTATCACCGGTTTCAACGGTCTACGCAATTACTAGTATTGGAATTGGGATTGCCGTTGGGGTCCTCCACGCCAAGGGATGGTTTTCATCCGCAAAGAAAGTATTCGTATCCG
Organism: uncultured Lactobacillus sp.; assembly: GCF_902491705.1. Lineage (GTDB taxonomy): Bacteria > Bacillota > Bacilli > Lactobacillales > Lactobacillaceae > Lactobacillus. Next base: position 973 of record NZ_CABUIW010000090.1, read on the forward strand.
CTATTATTATTGCAATTGTATCTGCTGTCATTTCAACACCACTTAATGTCATTTTTTGGGGTGGCCAAACTGGGATTCCTTGGGGTGATTCAATTTTCGCTGCGATGATCGCTAATCACATTCCAGTTTGGATTTCATCATTTACTGATGAATTTATTTTGGACATTTTGGATAAAGTTGTTGTTGCCTACTTGGCATTCTTTATCTATCGGCAACTGCCGCAGCGAATGATTCGCTTTTTCAGGGATGATAAATAATGAATGAACCAAATTCAATTTTACAAGGTTCGGTAGCTCACCGTGGCTGGACGTCGGTAGTTGATCCGGTAACAAAATTATTGATGGCCCTTGATCTGGCCTTACTAAGCTTTTGTTTCACCAATTTGTTAGTTGAAATTGCGCTTGTATTCGTTGCGCTAGTAATTCTACTGATTTCGAAAGCCGGCAAGTCGGCGGTTCACGCAATTGAATTCAGCTCATTCTTAATTTTTACAATGCTGATTATTCAGGGCCTCTTTTACAGTCACAATCAGACTCTGTTGGTTTCAGTGGTCGGGATTCGATTCTATCAAGAAGGGCTGTTATATGCAGCAACGATGGGGTGTCGAATTTTTGTCATTATTTTAGCAACCAGCTTTTTTATGACAACGACTACAGTGTCAGAAAATTCTAAATATTTGGAGCAGGTCGGTCTCTCCTATAAAGCGGTCTATATATTGATGTCGGTTTGCTATATTTTACCGGAAATGATGGCCAACATGAAAAAAATTCAAATGGCGCAACGGGCACGTGGCATTAATCAACAGAAAACCATTCTTGAAAAGATTAAATCAATTTTACCAGTGCTGGTTCCATTAGTGATCAAAACGCTTGATCAATCAATGGAACGGTCGATCGCCCTGCGATTACGTGGATTTAATAGTCCCCATCGGGTAGCACTAAAATCGGCAAATCTTTATCGGCACGAAATGGTTAATCATCGTGGCTTGAGTTTATTAGCAATTATATTGATTGAGTGGAAATTATGGATAATCGGCAGCAAATTCATTTAGAAAATTTAAGTCTACGTTACCGAGGGATTGAAACATCCGCGCTAAAACATATTTCGGTTGACGCCGAATTTGGGCATGTTATTGGCATCATTGGTAATCATCATGCAGGTAAAACATCGTTATGTCGGGTATTAGCCGGAATTGTACCAACAATTATTTCAGGTGATGTAACGGGAACCATTCAAGTTGGATCATTATCGCCAAATTTGGATTGGCAGAAGTATAATCAGCAAACCGGTGTTGTGCTGCAGAATCCGGCTGGTCAATTGAGTGGGCTTGCCGATACGGTTGCCGATGAAATTGCGTTTGATCTTATTAATCAAGGAGTTCCAGCTGATCAAATTAAACGGCGAGTCCTCAATGTTGCCGATCAGTTGGGGTTAGGCGACCAATTAAATCAATCACCGGGAACGCTGTCTGGCGGACAAAAACAACGGCTGGCAATTGCCACAGCAATCGTAACTGATCCGTCAATTTTGGTTTTAGATGATCCCACCAGTGAAATGGATCCACTTGGACGTCAGCATTTCTTCAGTTGGTTAGTCAGTGTTGAAAAAAAGACGATCTTCATTGTGTCAAATGAAGTCGACGATCTCTGTGAAATTGCTGACCAAATTTGGGTTCTGAAAGCTGGCGAGTTAGTTGCGGCAGGAAAACCGCTGACTGTTTTTAATCATCTGAAGCCGGACTGGCAGCTTGCTGAACCGACTGTGTTTCGATTGGCAAAATTAATGAAGTGGTCAATCCCTGGTGCAGCAGACGAATTTCCGGTTACCAATCAACAATTAGAGGAGGCTTATTATGCCGCAAATTGAAATTAGTGGGTTGCGTTACACTTATCCAGAACACTCATTTCAGGTGGAAATTGATCGGCAATCTTTTGACAGTCCACTAACCGCAATTGTTGGTCAGAACGGCGCTGGTAAATCAACTTTGTTAAAGTTACTGATCGGATTGATAACACCGCAAGAAGGGACCATTATGATTAATGGCGTTTCAATAGATGAGTTGAAATCACAGGCAAAGTTGAAACAAATTGGCGTGACATTTCAAGATCCAGATGATCAATTATTTAACGCAACGGTTCAAAAAGAAGTGGCTTGGGGGCTTTCTCAAATTGAATCGGATCAATTGATGATTAAAAAAGCGGCTGATCAAGCTTTGGTTGCGGTTGGATTAGCTGATAAAGCAGCCGAAAATCCATATGACCTTTCGTTATCTGAACGAAAGTTATTAACGTTTGCAACGGTTTTGGCCATTAATCCTGCAATTTATTTGTTTGACGAGCCGATGATGTCGTTAGACTGGCCCAGTCGAAAGCGAATGACTAACATTTTTCATCAACTTGTAAAAAGTGGTCATCAGGTGATCACGATTACTCATGATATGGATTGGGTAGCGGCTGAATTTTCGACAGTTCACGTGATGGCGCATGGTCAGATTGCCTTTTCCGGGACACCTTCAGCCTTATTTGGTAATTCAGGACTGGTTAAGCGGGTGGGATTGCTGCCACCAAGAATTATGACGATAACGAGTGCATTAGGTGATCACTCGGTTTATTTAACCCCAGAGGATTACTGCAGGAAGCATAAACAAGTTGCCAACAATTTAAATTGATAAAGATGATAATAGCAACATCTAATTAAAAGTAATAAACATTAAGGATTGGTCATTGTGGTGACCAATCCTTTTGCATATAATGAAAATATTAACCTTGAATTTACACTTTAAGTGCAACACTAATTAAATAAAGAATGGCCCATGGCTAAATTTCTGTAAAATGATGTTTGCGAAAACAATCATGAAAGGAATTCAGCCATGGACCACTACAAGCATATTACCATAGATGAACGGGAAACTATCTTTTTAATGAGGAATCATGGAAACTCACTTCTTGAGATTGCCAGCCATATCAAGAAAAGTTACTCAACCATTTCTCGAGAATTAAGCCGTAATTCTACTGGTAAATCCTATTCACCTTCGAAGGCTCAGGAGAAGTACAAACAGAAGCGGGTCCCGGCCATATAAGCCTTTCAATCTAATATTCCAAAAACAGGAATGGGATTGACTTTAGATGATCCTATGGATACAAATGAACTGTTTATCCCTATTCATGACTGTTAAAGTACACAAATCTCAAGATATTAATAATTTAAGATTGGGAGATATATAAGCTCTTGGAGTATATTTTTACTAATTTTTCATGAAAGAAAATTGAACAAATTTGTATAGCAATTCTCTTATAAGTAAGGCCAATAGGGTGTACCCTATTGGCCTTTTCTATTTTTGTGCTATACTAGGAATTATAAACGTTCATTAGAACTGTCCAAAAGGAGAATTGAAAATGGCTAAAATCGGTTATGCGCGTGTGAGTTCCAAGGAGCAACATTTAGATCG
>NZ_CABUIW010000091.1 GCF_902491705.1 uncultured Lactobacillus sp.
ATTTAGCCATAATAAAACCCCCGAAATTCATGTCCGAATTTCGAGGGTCACCACACCTACTCTGCACATTTAGGTAACGGTTTTATTTCATAGTAAGTTTTTGATTACATTATTCCCAACCATCATTATCATCTAATTCCACATTGCCTTTAGCTGCACGACTGCCACGTACTTCTTCATCACTCAAGGTATGTGTACTATTTTGAAGATTCTCTAATGCATGAGCATCAACTTCAGCATCAAATAGTTTTTCTCCCAATTCATCAATCTTATGACTAATATCGCTTGTAGGTATTTTTGACATGGTCATAGCTCCTTGATATCTATAAATATCATCTATCCTTGCAATACAAAAAAACTAGGTCATTCAACCTAGTTTTTTTCATACCCTATTTTTGCTTAATAAAGCTCTGATCTGGCACACGAATTAAGTAGTAACGCGTAGCTAAATGCCCTGCGTGCATCCCTATTCCGTTTTGCCAGTTTTTCTTATAAAACGCTGTATAAACCGCTACATAAGCGCGCTGATATTGCTTATCCATCTTCGTCAATTCTTTTTTAACGTATGGAATCTTTTCAGCATTTACATCAAGTGCAGTGTTGCCGTAAGCAATTGAAGCATAGTCACTTGAAATAGTAGTCTTGCTTCCTGCCCGATAAAAAGTATAAGTTTGTGAGCCATTCTTTTTCTTATCAGAATCGGTCGTTACATAGCTTGAATTACCCGAACCCGTTCTCATAATCAATGGTTCATACTTAATACTTGAAGTAATGCGGCTGGCATCTTCCAAGTCCGGATTGTCCATAAAAGTCTGATTGAACATCCAACCTACCGCAACTAATAAGATTAAAACTTCAACTACATTAATAATAAAGTTTGGCCAAGTAAAGCGTTTATGCTGTTTAATAATCATCTTGATCCGCCGCTGACGGATATTTTGGACGATAAAGACTAAATAAAGAATAATTGCAACCCAAATCAGGATCCCAATAATGTTCCAACTAAACATGAGACGTCCTCCTTGCCCTTAATTATAGGTGAATTTTTTACAAATTTGAATAGCAGATTCATTGAATACTTTGCTAAGAGGTGAGATGATAAAGATAAGTACATTAGATTTATTAGGGAAAAATATGGTAGCAATAGCATTTTATTCAATAACTGGGCAAACAAAACGTTTTATTGATAAAACGAAATTGCAAGCCCATCAAATCAGCGATGCTAGCCCTAAATATGACATGGGCGAGAAGTATATTCTTATCGTTCCAGCATATCAAGACTTTATGATGGACTCTGTCGTTGATTTTTTAACATATAAAGACAATAAGAAGAACATTATAGGAATTATTGGTTGCGGCAACCGAAACTTCAACGACCTTTTCGCGCAAACCGCTAAGAAGATCGCGGCAACTTTGAAAGTGCCTATTCTTTATTTGCTAGAATTCAGTGGTACTGATGAAGATGTTCGAAACGTGCGCAAGATTGTTCACGATCTTTCTGCAAGTCAAAGCACTAAGAAGGTCCAAAAGCCTAAAGAGTTGCGTGGGAATATTAGCTTTTTGAGTGATTTTAGAGAATAAGCATGACTAAAAAATATTATAAAGCAATCAACTGGAATGACATGGAGGACAGAGTCGATAAATCCGCGTGGGCAAGGCTTAACGACATCGTCTGGGAACCGCGTCATGTTCCAGTAAAAGAAGATAAAAAAGAATTTTTACAATTAGATAAGCCAGTGCAGCAAGCAGTGCTTCACGCATTTGGTGCATTGTCATTTTCATCTGGACTGCAAATGAGAAACGGTCTTGATCAAATCAAGCAAGACGCCATTACGCCAGAGGAATCAGCTGTGCTAAATGCCTTGCAATACTTGGAATCTATCGCTAACAAGGGGTACAGCTATGTATTGCGTGAATTAACTGACGAAGACGAAGTTAAGAGAACCTTGGATTGGGCAGACGATAACCCTTATTTACAAAAGAAGATCCATATTTTGAATAAGATCTACCAAGGTGGGGATGCCCTTCAAAAGAAGGCCGCAAACGTCATCTTGGAAACTGCCCTTTACCACTCCGGCTTCTATGCTCCACTTTATTTATTTGGTGAAGGCAAGATGGTTAGAACCGCCGAAATCGTAAAGCTTGCTTTGCGTGGTACTTCATTTAGCGGTATCTACCCTGGCTACAAGTTCCGCTTAGGATATGCCAAACTTGGAAAAAACGAGCAAGAAGAATTAAGAAAGTGGATCGAAGACTTATACACTGAATTAGTCGCAAACGAAGAAAAGCACATTGAATTAATGTACAAGGGTACTGGCTGGTGCGACGACGTTAAGCATTATCTTTACTACAGCGTCAACAAGGCCTACCTCAACTTAGGCTTCCCTGCTCGCTATCCAGATACTTCTGATACCATTAACCCAATTATTGAAAAAGGTGTTATCAAGAGTGCCGTCTTTGAAGACTTCTTCTTCTACACCAACAACCACTCATTAACTAAATTTAGAGAAATTAAATAAAGAAATAGCTCAGGAAAAATTCCTGAGCTTTTCTTTTACTTCTTTTTGGTTGTTGTCTTCTTCGTAGTTTTCTTAGTAGTCTTGCTTGCTGTTTTCTTTGCGGCAGGCTTTTTCTCCGCCTTCTTTTCAGGCTTCTTGTATTCACGCACTACCGTCAATTTTTCAATAATTGCATCAACAAGCTTATCAACTACAGCAGAACTATCTTTTTCAACTTCTTCTTCAGTTGCTAACTGATCAATTCTGAAGTGAGAAACATTCACATACTCTGAACGCGTTTCAAAATAAACGTTCAAATCATATTCTTGTCCTTCTTCAAAGAAGTTAGCAATCTTCTTGTAATTAGCATAGGGCAAGTTGATGATGTTGGTCTCCAAGGCAAAGGTAACTGGGCGTTGACCAGTTACAGCAAGTTGAGTTTGCACTAATGAATCATGCTTAAATGCAGCTACAACTTCCTTCACCATCTTTTCAGCGTAAGGCTTAATCTTACTCTTTGATTTACTAATGTCGCCATATTTTACTGTTTCAAGATCTTGAATATAATCTTGATTTTCAATCTTTTCGTTTAAATCTTTTAAATTAATCTTCAAAATAAACTATCCTTTTTTTGCTTTGTTAATCTACATAACACGATACTACAAAAAAATTTTTTGTCAGCTCTTTAGTGAGATGAATCATTGTCAATTTCTACTTCAATTTTGCTAGAATAAGTATCATGCACTACAAGAAATTTAATCTCAAATACCTATTTTTAATTATTCCAGCAGTAATAATTCTTATTATAGGGTCTATCTATTTTTTAAACAAAAATAAAATTGATGATGAAATCGATTGGATGACTATGAAAGAAGAACAGAAGCTGGATGTTCCAATAGAAAATCAAATGCCAGACTTGCCTAACGGCTGCGAAGTTACCAGCCTTTCCATGCTTCTAAATTACTATGGCATTAAGGTTGATAAAAATGAACTAGCAGATAATATCGCCCACGTCGATTCTTTTACTGATAATGGAAAATATCGTGGTAATCCCAACCAAGGCTTTGTCGGTCATATGTCGATCGCTAACGCCGGCTGGTGCGTTTATAACGGCCCACTTTATAACGTTGCGCGTAAGTATACTAGTCATATCGAAAACATCACAGGGAGCGATTTTTTGAGCCTGCTCAAGCTAGTTTCAAGTGGACACCCCGTTATGATTATCACCACGACCACTTTTAACCGCGTAAACAATATGCAGACTTGGGAGACCAACACTGGCAAGGTGAACGTAACGCCTTCGTCACATGCTTGCGTGATTACCGGTTATAACAAGAATAAGCATATCGTCTACGTGAACAATCCTTATGGCATTAAAAATCAAGCAGTTAGTTGGAAGAACTTAGAAACTAGTTACGACCAACAAGAAGGAAGACAAGCATTATACATTCAATAATAGAGTAGAGGGAGCTTATTCTCGCCCCTCTCATTGCACCGGACGTACGGT
>NZ_CABUIW010000092.1 GCF_902491705.1 uncultured Lactobacillus sp.
AAGATCGCCGGTAGGCTATCTATATTTAGTATTAATTCTAAAAAAAGAAGAACCGCTCAGAATTTCAAATTGAAATTCCGAACGGTTCTCTTGTTTAAAGAGACTTATGTCACAGCCCCTTCATGGCGGTTAATCCACCTAAGAACGGGCGCCGTATTGGTGCTGTTCGCAATCGTTCTCAGGTTCTAAACCCTAAAACTGGTAAGTATGTCAAGCGTGATGCAGAAACTGGCAAGTTTTTAGACGTCAAGCAAGACGGTACTAAGTTCAAAGGCGTAAGAACTGAGAAATAATAACCAAGCTAGTTCACTTTTTAGTGGGCTGGCTTTTTTTGAAGCCAATTTGTTTCATCTGATTGTGTTGCTTGGGCTTCTGGCAATATGTCATTTCCATGTGTCGAAAGCTTTGTAAGCTGTTTTTCATCTAATCGTCTCCTTAGTTAGCTGTTTCGATTTTCGACTTTCTTTTTTAAGGAAAGCCTTATAAAATTAATTAGTTCAAAAAATTTCTTGAAAAAGGAGTTGGTCATAATGACCCAAGTTTTGAACTTTACTGTGTCTCTGTAAGCAAACAAGCCAACGGTCTTTAGCTGGTGGGCCCTACTCGACGGAGGTTAAACGGATAAATACGTATTTGATACTTTTCAAATACTAGTCAGCGTAAGGCTTTAGTAGCTTATATCAATAGCAGTGCTGGGCGACGATACCAGTTAATTATTGATGGTTAGCCCGTAATAGCTTGTAGACTTTAATAATTTCGCAGCCTTTTCGAGTACGGGATCGATTAGGCTTTTTATTTTTTAAAAAAGTTATTCATATCTGCTTTAGGAAACACTTGCTTAAATCGTGAAAGTACACCAAAGCTTGGTTTAACAAAATTTCCTTCTAATTTTGAATAATGTGACAACGAAACTTTCAATTTAGATGCCATGTCTTCTTGACGCAATTTATATTGTTTTCGGATAGTTCTAAATTCGTTTATCTTCATCGCCTCCTTGGTTAGCTGTTTCAGCTAACTTTGATTTAAAAAAATAGCTAATGGTAAACCCAGCACTTGACTAGCTTTAACTGCAACATCAGTTGATAATTTACGACTGCCGTTTAGAACCTGTCCCAGATAACTAGGACTAATACCAATTTCATTAGCAATAAACTTTGTTTTAATGCCACGGTTATCAATTTCTTGTTTTAACCTTTTGTATGCATCATCTTTAAGAACTGTCGTCAACTACTAACACCTCCTTAGCTGTTTTGTTTAACTTTACAGTTATTATAATACATTGCTATTTTAGCTAAGTCAACCATTATTTAGCTTTTTTAGCTAGAAATGTAATATTTTTATTTAACAGTTGTATGATATAGCTAAAAGGAGATAAATTATGAGTGATTTTAGCGAACGTTTAACGTCCCTCCGCGAAGATAAGGGATGGAACAAAACTTATACAGCAAAACAAATTGGTCTTAAAAGTATGCAGACTTATGCTAATTGGGAATATGGTCGAACCGAACCAGATTTCGAAATGCTTTCAAAGATCGCAAATGTATTTAATGTTTCTACTGATTACCTCTTAAATGGTAAAGAATCTGATAGTAAAACTGCCGACTTAGCAGATAAAGATACAGTCTTCACCTATGAAGGTCGGCAGATTCCACCAGAAGATTTGGAGTACATGAAAAGATTATTGCGTGGTGGTAAGTAATGTATACATATATGGAAGATGCACTTGATTACCTAACTGATTACGCATCTAAACATCACATAAGAATTATGTGGGCTAGCCTTTCACCTATCACACCTCCGGGAAGCAACTTTGAATATCGAAGCGTGGTTATGAACTCTAATTGGCATAACCCCAAAGAGTTTATCTTTCAGCTAGCTCATGAAATATCTCACGTCATTCACGGCGATAAGGGCGACATCTACTACTATCATGCTTGCTTTACTGGCCGAGAATCGGTTGAATACAAGGCTAACCTGGGTGCGGTTAAATTGCTGATACCTTACTACTGTCAGCATCGCAACCAGGAAAGCATCATCGCTTATGAATTTGAAACGCTGTTCGATGTACCAGCGTACTTGAATGACGTTGTGATTGAAGAGCTTAGAAACTATTTCTAAACTGAAGGGAGTAAATCATGGAACCAGACGATTACTTATATGTATATTTGTATTTTCTTAAAGTAGCTACACGATTTGATAATACTACAGATAGAACAATAGCTTATGAAGCTAGCAAGGATCCTAAGTTCAATAAACTAATACAGAAATATGGTGAAAGCCACTTTTCAAATGTTCTTAAAAGTTTAGTAATCGAAATGATTTCTCAAGATGTGCTAATTGGTGTTCAAGCTAAACCAATGAACATTATTACGGGAGTATCTCCCGTTGGTTATTCTATTCTAGCCAAGTCTAATGACAATAAGTTTATAAGCAAATTAAAAAAGAGCGCTCCAAAATGGGCACTCAATACATTAACCAGTATAATCATTTCTCTTGTGTCTTAAGCTTTGCAAATTCATAAATGCCATCGTTATTAGTAAACCGATAAGATTTAGCAATAAATGTCTTTGTTACTGCAACCATACCGTTACCTAGCTTTTTAATTTTTGCAGGTTCAGTCGTTGCAAAAGCAAGATCAGTCGCACCAAACCAAAAATGATTTGGTGTTTCAAGAATATCCGGTAAATTTGGGGAAGTCATACTATCACCTCAAGTTTTTATAATCATTTTAACATTTGGAGGAAATAATGAAAAAGATAGGTTTAATTTGTGCAGTTATCGTTGCTTCTACGTTAATATCTGCTACTCCTTCCTTCGCGTCTAATTCAAGTAGTATTCAATCACAAATTTTTAGCCACATTAATAAAGACGCGAAATCAGATAACGATTTGCGTTTTAAAGTTAAGGCTAAAGACAAGACATTAACCATATACTCCATAGAGGGATTCCGTACATACGAATATATGTCTAGCTATTATATTGATATACTTCGTGCTTTACAAAAAACTAATCTAAATAAGTATGAAATTTTAACTATTAACTCTGAATTCGACAAATTTACCTTTAATACTAGTGATATAAAATCACTACCTCTTTCAGATAAATCAATCAAACAATTAGGATATAAAAATGATGACACTAACGATCCTAACTATGATGATTTTATTGATGAATATTTAAAAAACAAAGCTATTAATTATCAAGATAAAACTAACAATTAATAAACAGTTATAAACATAATCAATTAAAAGCTTCAATTGATTACAGAAATTCAATAGCACATGCAACGCCAATTACACAAATAAGAAATATTGTTCAACATATTTTTGAAGGAACCAGCTTAATTATTTAAAAGATTATTGATTCGAGAAATAACTGAGTTTTCTGATAATTGTTCATCCCAATTATCTACTACATTCCAAAGATAATAATTAAGTATTATTTTTAATGATTTTTCATCAGAAGAATCCAAGAAAATTTTTCTGTTATCTTTAATAATTTCCATACTAATCACCGATTTTAGTATAACAACTAAACCGGTCGAAATCGACTGTTTTAAAAAGTACCAAAAATAATAATGACCGCCCCACCTGTGTTTGTGGAGCGGTTTAAAAAGAAAGTAAAAAGAACGTACGTACGATGAAAGGAGGTGAGATTATGTTTCCAAGAAAATACAAAAACAAGTGGCGCTTTGGTCAACGGTACAAGGATCCACTCACAGATAAGTGGCGAACTGTAACTGTCATTGCTGATCGCAACACAAGGATTACCCGTCATGAAGCTCAGATTGCCCTCGATAAGAAGATTAACGCTAAGTTAGCAAGTATTACTGGAGAGCATAATAAGTACCGTCAGATGACGTTAGGCGAGCTATATAGGACATACTGGAATGAGAAAAAAGATAGTTGGCGACTGAACTCAAGAAGAACTTACCGCAATTCTGGGAGTGTAAAATATTTTGTGTAAATTTCTAAATTAAATTGAAAAAGGGAAAGCC
>NZ_CABUIW010000093.1 GCF_902491705.1 uncultured Lactobacillus sp.
ATATTTGGAAACTTAGTAGAAGAAAAAGCCTATCATGATGAATTTCCAACTATCTATCATTTAAGGAAATATTTAGCAGATAGTACTAAAAAAGCAGATTTGCGTCTAGTTTATCTTGCATTGGCTCATATGATTAAATATAGAGGTCACTTCTTAATTGAAGGAGAGTTTAATTCAAAAAATAATGATATTCAGAAGAATTTTCAAGACTTTTTGGACACTTATAATGCTATTTTTGAATCGGATTTATCACTTGAGAACAGTAAACAACTTGAGGAAATTGTTAAAGATAAGATTAGTAAATCAGCAAAGAAAGATCGTATTTTAAAACTCTTTCCTGGGGAGAAGAATTCGGGTATTTTTTCAGAGTTTCTAAAGTTGATTGTAGGAAATCAAGCTGACTTTAAGAAATATTTTAATTTAGACGAAAAAGCCCCCTTACATTTTTCTAAAGAAAGCTATGATGAAGATTTAGAGACTTTGTTAGGTTATATTGGAGATGATTATAGTGATGTCTTTCTCAAAGCAAAGAAACTTTATGATGCTATTCTTTTATCAGGTATTCTGACTGTAACTGATAATGGGACAGAAGCACCTCTTTCTTCTGCTATGATAATGCGATATAAAGAACACGAAGAAGATTTAGCGTTACTAAAGGCATACATAAGAAATATTTCCCTAGAAACATATAATGAAGTATTTAAAGACGACACCAAAAACGGCTATGCTGGTTATATTGATGGAAAAACAAGTCAGGAAGATTTCTATGTACATCTAAAAAAACTATTGGCTGGTCTTGAAGGTGCGGACTATTTTCTTGAAAAAATTGATCGAGAAGACTTTTTAAGAAAGCAACGCACATTTGATAATGGTTCAATACCATATCAGATTCATCTTCAAGAAATGAGAGCAATTCTCGATAAGCAAGCTAAATTTTATCCTTTCTTGGCTAAAAATAAAGAAAGAATCGAGAAGATTTTAACCTTCCGAATTCCTTATTATGTAGGTCCACTTGCGAGAGGGAATAGTGACTTCGCTTGGTCAATAAGAAAACGAAATGAAAAAATTACACCTTGGAATTTTGAGGACGTTATTGACAAAGAATCTTCGGCAGAGGCTTTTATTAATCGAATGACTAGTTTTGATTTGTATTTGCCAGAAGAGAAGGTACTTCCAAAGCATAGTCTCTTATACGAAACTTTTAATGTATATAATGAATTAACAAAAGTTAGATTTATTGCCGAAAGTATGAGAGATTATCAATTTTTAGATAGTAAGCAGAAGAAAGATATTGTCCGACTTTATTTTAAAAATAAAAGGAGAGTTACTGATAAGGATATTATTGAATATTTACATGCAATTGATGGATATGATGGAATTGAATTAAAAGGCATAGAGAAACAGTTTAATTCTAGTTTATCTACTTATCACGATCTTTTAAATATTATTAATGATAAAGAGTTTTTGGATGATAGTTCAAATGAAGCGATTATCGAAGAAATTATCCATACTTTGACAATTTTTGAAGATAGAGAGATGATAAAACAACGTCTTTCAAAATTTGAGAATATATTCGATAAATCCGTTTTGAAAAAGTTATCTCGTAGACATTACACTGGCTGGGGTAAGTTATCTGCTAAGCTTATTAATGGTATTCGAGATGAAAAATCTGGTAATACTATTCTTGATTACTTAATTGATGATGGTGTTTCTAACCGTAATTTCATGCAACTTATTCACGATGATGCTCTTTCTTTTAAAAAGAAGATAAAGAAGGCACAAATTATTGGTGACAAAGATAATATTAAACAGGTCGTTCAGGCTTTGCCAGGAAGTCCTGCGATAAAAAAAGGTATTTTACAAAGCATAAAGATTGTAGATGAATTAGTTAAAGTTATGGGAAGAAGACCTGAGTCAATTGTTGTTGAGATGGCTCGTGAAAACCAATATACCAACCAAGGTAAATCTAATTCTCAACAACGCTTGAAACGTTTAGAAGAATCTCTCAAAGAGTTAAGTAGTAAGATACTTAAGGAAAATATTCCTGCAAAACTTTCTAAAATAGACAATAATGCACTTCAAAATGATCGACTTTATTTGTATTATCTTCAAAACGGCAAAGATATGTATACCGGAGAAGAATTAGATATTGATAGATTAAGTAATTATGATATTGATCATATTATTCCTCAAGCTTTTTTGAAAGATAATTCTATTGACAATAAAGTACTTGTTTCATCTGCTAGTAACCGTGGTAAATCAGATGATGTTCCAAGTTTAGAGGTTGTCAAAAAAAGAAAGACACTTTGGTATCAATTATTGAAGTCAAAATTAATTTCTCAACGAAAATTTGATAATCTGACAAAAGCTGAACGGGGAGGTTTGTCACCTGAGGCTAAAGCTGGTTTTATTCAACGCCAGTTGGTAGAAACACGTCAAATAACAAAACATGTAGCTCGTTTACTTGATGAGAGATTTAATAATAAAAAAGATGAAGATAATAAAACGTTACGAACAGTAAAAATCATTACCTTGAAATCTAGCTTAGTTTCTCAATTTCGTAAGGATTTTGAACTTTATAAAGTCCGTGAAATCAACGATTTTCATCATGCTCATGATGCCTATTTGAATGCTGTTGTGGCAAGTGCTTTACTGAAGAAATACCCTAAACTAGAGCCAGAATTTGTGTATGGTGACTACCCAAAATACAATAGTTTTAGAGAAAGAAAGTCAGCTACAGAAAAGGTATATTTCTATTCAAATATCATGAATATCTTTAAAAAATCTATTTCTTTAGCTGATGGTACAGTTATTGAAAGACCACTTATTGAGGTAAATGAGGAGACCGGCGAATCCGTTTGGAATAAAGTGGCAGACCTAAATACTGTTAGAAAAGTTCTTTCATATTCACAGGTTAATATTGTCAAAAAAGTGGAGGAACAAAATCACGGATTGGATAGAGGAAAACCAAAGGGATTGTTTAATGCAAATCTTTCCTCGAAACCAAAACCAAATAGTAAAGAAAATTTAGTAGGTGCTAAAGAGTATCTTGACCCTAAAAAGTATGGGGGGTATGCTGGTATTTCTAATTCATTTGCTGTTCTTGTTAAAGGGACAATTGAAAAAGGTGCAAAGAAAAAAATAACAAATATACTTGAATTTCAAGGTATTTCTATTTTAGATAGGATTACGTATAGAAAAGATAAATTTAATTTTTTACTTGAAAAAGGTTATAAAGATATTGATTTGATTATTGAATTACCTAAATATAGTTTATTTGAACTTTCAGATGGTTCACGACGGATGTTGGCTAGTATTTTGTCAACGAATAATAAGAGGGGAGAGATTCACAAGGGAAATCAAATCTTTATTTCACAGAAGTATGTGAAATTACTTTATCATGCTAAAAGAATAAGCAACACATTTTATGATAATCATAGAAAGTATGTTGAAAATCATAAAAAAGAGTTTGAAGAATTATTTTACTATATTCTTGAATTTAATGAGAATTATGTTGGAGCTAAAAAGAATGGTGAACTCTTAAAATCTGCCTTTCAATCATGGCAAAATCATAGTATAGATGAACTCTGTAGTAGTTTTATAGGAACTACCGGAAGTGAAAGAAAGGGACTATTTGAATTAACCTCTCGAGGAGGTGCTGCTGATTTTGACTTTTTAGGTGTTAAAATTCCAAGGTATAGAGATTATACCCCATCATCCTTATTAAAAGATGCTACACTTATTCATCAATCTGTTACAGGTCTCTATGAAACACGAATCGACCTTGGCAAACTAGGAGAGGATTAATGGCGGGTTGGAGAACTATAGTCGTAAACACACATTCTAAACTGTCATATAAGAATAATCATCTTATTTTTAGAAACTCATATAAAACTGAGATGATTCATCTTTCTGAGATTGATA
>NZ_CABUIW010000094.1 GCF_902491705.1 uncultured Lactobacillus sp.
AAATGAAATCCGAAGATTTCATCTAACTCCGCTTATTATTAGGGACTTATGTCACGGCCCCTTTTGTTTTAAAGTTGATTCATGTAGAGATGATTTAGGCGACGAACACCCTCACTCGGTATTATCATCTTAAAGGGAGTCGTGAAAAGCTTCCAACTAACACAAGGAAAGAATTAAAATTAAAGCGTTTTCTACCCATTTTCCACTACTTCGTGCAATAATAAACATGTTGATAGATAACTTTGCTAATCATAAAAGGAGATCTTAGTATGGTTGAAGAACAAAAAGTCGCTGTTATTACTGGTAGTAGTCGTGGCATTGGTAAAGGAATTGCTGAACAGCTCGGTAAGGATGGCTATGCAATGGTTATTAATGGCTACCATAAAGACGAAACCGATAAAACTACTAAGGAATTAGCTGATAAGGGATTTAAGGTTGTTTCTGCTCCAGGTGATGTTTCCAAGAAGAGTACTCACGAAATGCTTGTTAAGGCAGCCGTTGATAATTTTGGTCGTCTTGATACTTACATTAATAATGCAGGGATTGCTCAAATTGGCAACTTACTTGACGAATCTGCAGAAGACTTCCATAAGATCTATGCAACAAATGTTGACAGTGTTCTCTTTGGTATTCAGGCAGCTGCCGAACAATTTAAGAAGCAAGATGATGGTGATAAAATTCGTAAGATTATCAATGCTTCAAGTATTGCTGGACATATCAGTTATGATCAACTCGGTGCCTACTCTTCAACTAAGTTTGCTATCCGTGGTTTAACTCAAGTTGCTGCTAAAGAATTAGCTAAGTTTAACATCACCGTTAATGCCTATTGCCCTGGTATCGTTGGTACTGATATGTGGGACTTCATCGACGAAAAGATGGTGGAAGAAAACGGTGGTGAAAAGGGTCAATACCTAAAGGCAGCTATCGACGGAATCGCCCTTGGTCGTGTCGAACACTCATCAGATGTTGCTAACTTTGTATCTTACCTTGCTTCAACCAAGTCCGACTACATGACCGGTCAAGCAGTCCAAATCGACGGTGGGGTTCAATTTATTTAATTAAGTTTTACGGATGCGTCTATATAAAATTTTAAATATTATAATGTAGCATTTTCCTATAAGCATGAAAAAGTTAGTGAGGCTCTGTATCCCCTCAAATATATAATCGATAAAATTATTTTAGGCGACTTGATTGCGGAATTGTTCCGTGATCAAGCCGTCTTTGCATAAGAAAGAAAAAAGGACTCTACATCAAGTAAAGTTGATCAGAAACTTTCTTCGAGAAACAGAAGAACTGAAGTTAAATAAAAATCATCCATGACATGTAAATCACTCTTACAATACCTTGTCATAGATGATTTGATCTATTAATTAACCTTAATCTCTTTGTCTACTTTGTTGAGAATCGAACATTTTACCTCTTGATCCACACTATCCTATATATAAAACCTTAATCTAATTATCATTAGTAAAAAAGTCATCTAGCTCATACGTAACTACCGGTTTCACATACAATTGGTATTTAGCCACTAGATCAATTAGTTTTGAACCGTCAATTAGTGTGATAATTCTTGTTCCGGTTCTTGAGGCTTTAATTGCATCTCTAGTAAACGATGAAGTTGTAATAAAAATACCATATTCTGAGCGATACTTATCCATTGCCCCACGAAACTTATCTATTTCTGGCGATGAAACAAGGTGATTAGAATTCCACTTCTTTGCCTGAATTGCAACACGAGTTGTTCTAAAATCATCAGTAGTCATATAACCATAGCCATCAATTCCACCATCACCACTTAACTTTACCCCAATATTTTCATCAATATCAACGTTCATTTTTCTAACTAAGGCACGACAAAATAGTTCAAATTTTGCTGGTGAAAGATTATTCAACGCTTTTAGAAGTTTGGTTCGCCAAGGTTCATCAGCCAGTTCTATATCATCCTCTGCTTTTCCATTCTCCTGAATATTTTTGACTTTGGATTTTGCTTTCCACATCGGCAAGGTAATATCATAAATCTTTTTATTCAGTTCTTGCTGGTTACCATTAAAGGTTCTACCTTTTTCTGTTAGCAAAACTTCTCCAGAATGTGGTCGATCCAAAAGTTTAGCCATGACCAAGTTTGCTACTGCAAAATTAAACGGAAAGTTAAACGGCAAATATTCATTACCTTTACGTGATTTTCTTGTAGTAACTAATACATTTTCTGGAATGTAACTGTCATTAGCTACCACAATGTTTTTTAATTCCTTTGTACTGGCCTGCCCACCTAATTTTTTCAATCCCCTAAGAATTGGTAGCATTAAATATGCTTCCTGCTCTCGCCTATTTAGTTCATTAAACGTCTTCATTAACCCATGACCTGCACTTTCGATTCAATAAAATTAATTTTTTAAGATGAGGTATATTTCTGATTTTAATTATACAATTGGGTAACCTGTTTTTGTATTAGAGATGTAGGTGATTTACAGTAAATATGCTGAATAATTTTGAAAATTAAACTTTTCGTTTATTGTGAAGGATAATATTTCACGGAATAATCAATTATTTTTTGCTTATTTATAATAATCAATGTATGGGAGCAGCGTAAGTTCAAAAATAGTGTCTCAAGAATAACTAAACATGATAATAATTCGGACTTGCCTCATATAGAATATGAAAATATTAATTCAGGAATGGGTAGCTTAAAAAATAGAATCTCAGAATTACATACAGAAAAAGACGGTGTAGTTTTCCAAAAAAACGACATTTTATTTGGAAAATTACGACCATACTTAAAGAATTGGTATTTTGCTAATTTTGATGGGATAGCTGTTGGTGACTTTTGGATTTTAAGATCTGATAATATCTACCCTAAATTCGTATATTATTTAATTCAAACAGAGAAATTTTTTTCAATTAGCAATCTTTCATCTGGTTCAAAAATGCCTAGATCTGACTGGAACTTAGTATCAAATTATAAATTTCAATTTCCACAAAAAATACAAGAATCTATGAACATTGGTCAACTGTTATCAGTATTAGACAAACTACTTTCTCTCCAGCAACGAAAATTAGAGCAATTAAAGCAGTTAAAAAAGGCAATGCTGCAAAAAATTTCTAATCATAAATTAATGGTTGATGATAAAGAATATGAAAATATGAAAGTTAAAGTAGCGGATATTTACACTGTTACAAGAGGAAATGTCTTAGCAAAAGGGAAAATTTCTCCCCAAAAAAGTAACAAATATTTATATCCAGTATATTCATCGCAAACAAAAAATGATGGTTTAATGGGATATTACGAGAAATATTTATTTGAAAATGCAATAACATGGACTACAGATGGTGCAAATGCGGGTACAGTAAAATATCGTGAAGGAAAATTCTATAGTACTAATGTTAATGGTGTCTTATTATCTAATAAAGGATACGCCAATAAATTAGCAGCTAGTCTATTAAATCAAGTAGCATTTAAATATGTTTCCCATGTTGGAAACCCAAAGTTAATGAATAATGTTATGAAAGAAATTACTTTTCAGATTCCTAAAAACGTAAAGGTCCAAATTAAGTTATCTAAATACTTAGCTCTATTAGAAAAGTCGATTGATAATCAATTAGTTATAGAAAATGAGTATAAAAAACTAAGAAAGTTCCTTCTCCAAAAACTTTTCATCTAAGCATTGCACAAAACTATCCTCCAACGAATAATACGAGAGTGTCAATAATTTTGTGTACTTTTGAAAATCCTTCTCTGTATGAAATGCTT
>NZ_CABUIW010000095.1 GCF_902491705.1 uncultured Lactobacillus sp.
TTGTTCTTTATTAAATTTAGTCATAATAAAAGACCCAAAAGTGTCTAACTTTTGGGTCTCACTTCACTGTGAGGTTAGGATGTTTTTTTGTTTAAAATGTGCAAATAGTTAAATTAAATCTTCCATATGGAAGATTTTAAGACAGATTCTCCGCAATAAAATAACATGTTATTGAAGGGCGTGAGAAATATGACAACTATTGGTGAGCAACTAAAAAAATTTAGACTATCAATGGGTTTATCACAAACGAGCATGGCTGCAGGAGTTGTATCGACTTCTTTTTATTCCAAGCTTGAAGTTGATAAAAATAAAATTAGTATTGATAAGTTGGTTAAAATCTTAAATGCACATCATATTTCTTTTTATGAC
Organism: uncultured Lactobacillus sp.; assembly: GCF_902491705.1. Classification (GTDB taxonomy): domain Bacteria; phylum Bacillota; class Bacilli; order Lactobacillales; family Lactobacillaceae; genus Lactobacillus. The sequence continues at coordinate 370 of NZ_CABUIW010000095.1, forward strand.
TTTTTTGAGGCTTTTGACGAAGAAAATTTGCCTTATATTAAATTTCAAAAAGAGATCTATTTGTACTTTGAGAATCGAGATTTAGATAAACTAGATGAATTAAAGAATAAACTAACACCAGAAGAGACGCTGCTTTACTATGAATTAAAACTGATAATTGCCAATCTAAAGAATTTGCCGCTAAATATTCCGCAAGATGTTCAGACACAATTGAAGGATTATCTAAGGTATAGTCCAGAAAAACAAGCTGATTTTTGGAATTTAGCTGTTTCAATGCCACTATATGACTTTGATGAATTGACCGGGATTGTAAATGAGATTTTAGATAAAAGCAGTGAAATAGATTATAGCAGTCAGCAGACTGTTGTCTCATTAATGAATGTCTTAATCGGTTATCTGGATCGATGCTATCGTGAAAAGGATCGAGCTGCTGCATTAAAAGTGATTGATTTTGTAAATAGCATGCCATACAGCTTTGATATTATTTTTCATAAGTTGATAGTAAAATACTACCTGGCTTTAATTAACAATGAAGATCAAACTGCGCAAGACATAATTAACTTAATAAGTGAAAGTGGCTATAAGCACTATGCTGAAACGCTGCCAAAGGAGAGTCTACGATGATTGGTGAGCAATTAAAACTAGTACGTAAATCGCAGTGCTTGACGCAGGAGCAAATGGCGGACAATGTTGTTAATCGCTCGTTTTATTCGCGAGTTGAACATGGCAGTAGTGCTATTACAGTAAATGATTTAATGAATATTTTGTATAAGCATGAGATATCGATGGTTGCCTTTTTGAAAGACTTTGGGGATGTAAAGCCTAAGGTCGAAGTGTTGCAGGATCAAATTACGCTTGCTTATGCAAATAAAGATGTCGTTAGCTTAGAGAAAATGTTCGATCAGTTGGAATTTGAAGATTTAAAAACTGAGAAGCTGCTCCAATTTTTGATTGATGATTTGAATGGTGAAGCTACTAGATCGCAATTTAAACAGTTGAGTCATTTTTTGTTAAAATCGAAAGTATGGAATGAAAATATTTTGTGGATGCTTTCTCATATCATGGATTGGTACAAAATAGATGACTTACGGACTCTGGTGAAAGTGATACCTAAGAAAATTAATTATCCGCGGATAAATGCAAGAACGAAGATCATCATGGCGCGGATAGTCGTTAATTATTTGGATATTTGCAATAGGCAAAATGAGTTTGATTCTGAAGACGAAGAAGCAATTGAGTTTTTAAAGTCATTACCGAATTCTTCAGATATGAGAATGTATAAGCTGTTAGCTGTTTATTATGAAAAACTATTTTATAAGCAGTATGGTGAAGCAGAAAATATCGCAAATTTGATAGAAGATATAGCCTATTTGTAGGTGTAGAGGTAAAGATGAGTATTGGTGAAGCTTTAAAGCAGTTGCGTTTGCATGCTGGATTAACTCAGCAGCAGATGGCAGGTGGGATTATTTCAGAGTCTTTTTATTCAAAGGTTGAGAGGGATGTTCATGAGATAGATGCGAATTTATTGATTGAACTTTTAACTAGTCATCACTTTGATGTGGTTAGTTTCTTTACAAATGTTGCTAATCAAAACACTAAGACAGAACCAAATTTTGAATTAATGAACCAAATTAGCTTTGCTCAGAATAGAAAAGACTTACAAGCATTAGATAAAATTAAGGCTGAAATTGAAGAATCTCAAACCAAGCCAAGCTTTTGGCTACGATTTAGACTTGATAATGCTTATGCGTGGGTACTTCATTCAAATAAGATGATTAGTCCTGAAATGAAGAAAAAAGTTAAGTCAATAATAATGGATGAAAATTGGAATAGGACTGCATACCATTATTTGAGTCAGGCCGTGATCTTCTTAGATATTGATGAAGCTTATCAAATGGTTGATTCTGCTTTTCGTGCGTATGAAAAAAAGCCGCAATCGGATACGTTTACTCTGCAGTTTGTGGCGATCATTGCGGTGAACTTTTTGAACTGCTGCTATCATCAAGAAGAAAAGGTTGATAAAAAATATATTGATAGAGCAGTTGGCTTCTTGCGTGAATTGCCTAAAGATGGGGTAATTGGAATTAACAGTGTTTTAGGGACGTATTATGAAGCTGTCTTTAATGATGATAAAGAGATGGCTGATATGATAGTTAAAGTTTTAAAGGCAAGTGGGTATTTGTCATTGATTGAAGATGCGTTTGATAAAAATTAATGTACAAAAAGTGTCTGGGAAAAAAGTCGATTTTTAGTTAAATTTCGACTTTGACTCAAAACAAAAATCCCATTAAATCAAGGTTTATCAATACCAAGATTTAGTGAGATTTTTTAATTTCTGAGTTTTTTCCCAGACACTTAAAATATCGATTATCTGGCACTATAGATCTTGCAGAATTTCTTGTGAATATAAACACCACCGCGAGCTAAGCTATTATTGGTGTAATAGTCTTTGCCACGATTCATTAAGAATTTGGTATTGCCACTGACTTTAATTGTATTACGCTTAAAATCAGCATTCTTAATAAGGCCACCAATGTTACCACCATTATATGAATAATATCCATCAGCATTGTGTACACCATCTTGCATTGGAGTAGTAGTATCTACATATTTATCATTAAGAGTATGGTTGTTCACTAAGATAATATCGCCTTTGCCATACCACATGCCATTATCAGTATGATCCATGTCATCTGATAAAACTTTAGTATGACGCTTTACACGATAAATAGTTAAGTAGCTCATATCATTATATTTTTTAGTGAAATATTTAACAGGGACATAGGCACTTGCGTCGTTGAAATAATTATAGAGTTTGTAGTATTTTATGCCATTAATATATTTCCAGCCACGTGTTTTAAGTAAAATATATTGAAGCTTCAGCAAATTCGGTGTAATTACCATCAGCTGTTGCATCATCGTCATAATAAACATGTTTGCCATTTTGATAAATTCTAAGTGGTAGACGATCACCAAAACCTAAAGTTACAGTTTTGTGGTCTTTTCTCAACCAGTGAAAAGTACTTGCTTGAACGGTAGAAGTGTGACTAACAGTATTAACTGCACCGACGCCTACAACAGCAAAGGTAGCTGCTGCTAACAACTTGATTAACTCATTCTTCTTGAACATTTTTACTCCCTCTTAATTAAATGAAAAAACACGTTTGATATCACATTATCTGTGGTGACCCTCGAAATTCGGACATGAATTTCGGGGGTTTTATTATGGCTAAAT
>NZ_CABUIW010000096.1 GCF_902491705.1 uncultured Lactobacillus sp.
GCTCAAGCTATAGAGGAATATATCAAATACTATAACGAAGAAAGGATAAAGAGCAGATTAAAAGGCTTAACTCCGAAAGAATATCGGAATCAAGCCTCTATTAATCCTATGTTTTAAAATGTCTACTTTTTAGGTCCCACTTCAAACCAAAATCAGCCATCTATTTAATTTATCGAGTTGCTTAAACTAAGTCGAAATCCCCTTAGTTTTATTTGTTGTGCAAAAAAACACTCAACAATGAAACAAATCAATGTTGAGTGTTTAAAAATAGAATCTTGTAATTTGTCAAAGCCTTAACTTAATGACATTGCTAAATATTTAGGTACGTTTTTTTGTGTTATATTCAACGATTCATGTATAAATTTCACTTGTTTATCAATTTCTAAATTTGAATTATCACACTAAAAATCAGCATTTCACAAAAGTGACACATTGTCATATAATATAAATATAACCATATATTGTTAGCAATATCATTCACTAAAACGGAGACCTTTCTAATGCTTAAAACAACTATTTCTATTACAGATCCAGTTACTAACACTTTAGAAATCAATTACTATAATCCATACGGTGAAAAAATTGGAACCCACCTCCACGAAAGGGCTACTGACTACATGAATTTAAAAGAAATCATCAATTCCAATGTTCCTGAGGACTACCAAATCGTGCCTCACTTTGCATACCCAAGCAATATTTCCGAAGAAATCATGATCGCAGTTAAATCAAAAATTTAACCCATAACAAAAACGTATCGAAAATCTCGATACGCTTTTTCTTTATTCAAAATTAGTGCTGTGAAGCACCAGTTATAGTGTCAGGCTTTTCTTCTTCCTTAGGCTTTTCATCCTTAATCTTTGAAGCACCACTTACTGCATCTGGATCTGAGTTTCTACGGTAAGTTGCGCCAGTTGTAGCGTCATCATCAACTACCAACTTTTGACCAGTAGCTTCGCAGAAGTACTTAACTAGTGGATATAAGTCTTGTACCCATTCATAGATCCCTGCATAGTTGCCTTCATCGTCTTCAACACGCTTATAGTAATGCAAAATCAATTTCTTCAAGTTGCCGTTGGGCACTGGCATGAAGACTTCATCATGTCCATCTTGCTTTTCACGCAAAGCATGAACAACTTTCTTAGCGTTAGGAATAACGTCACGTACATCTGGGTGAATTGCGGACATCGTATCACCAACTTGATCTGGCGTACGCTTTGCAAGCATCTTGTGATTTGAATCTTTTGGACGGTTATACCACAAGAATTGGTTGTTATCGTCAACGAAGGTCATTTCACCAATAGTATTTCTAAGCATCCAGTTCAATTGGTTAACTGTAAGTAGACCTGCATCAAGCTTTACGTAGTCGTCGCCTTCTGCTGCGTTAACCTTCTTAGCTGCCTTGTCTAACCATTCTGGATCGTTTTTGTCGATTCCCTCAACTGTGTATTTTGATTTTTCCTTTGCGTCAAAGTCTTCTTTTAAGTATTCGTCAGGATTCATGTCCTTAAGCCATTTAGGTTCAGCCATAATTAAGTACCTCCTAAATAAATAATTATCTTACTTCAAGTATAAGCTGTAAGCAGTTTCAATTCAATCAATTTGATAAAATATTTTATATAAAATTATTACACTTAGTATATAATATTATATATATTTTATAGCACTGAAAAAGCACTGCTTTTGCAGTGCTTCTACTATTTCATCTTAGTTTCTACAGTATGTTTATCCAAGTGAATAATCACATCAAACATTGCCTTTTCTTCTGGCGAAATCTTGTGGGCTACTTCAACTACCGCAACCTTTGAATTCTCCAGCAATGTCTTATGAATATCTAGTGACAATTTTGGATCAAGCGCACTCGTTGCTTCATCAGCAAGTAAAATTGGTCTGCCAGAAAGCAAGGCTCTCGCAATTTCCACTCTTTGAATCTGTCCACCAGATAATTCACTACCATTTTCACCAACCTGCTTGTCTAAACCTTGGCTCTTAACCAATTCATCAAGACCGGCTTCATGAATAACATGCTTCAACTTTTCATCACTCACCTTGCGGCCTAAAGTAATGTTAAAGCGAAGCGTATCATCAAACATAAATGGCTTCTGGTTAACATATGAGAAATAGTTGTGTGCTGCATCCCAATTGCCAGTTACATCTTTGCCATTAAGCAAAATCTTCCCATCTTTAGGATGCTTCAAACCAACTAACAATCTAAGCAGCGTCGTTTTACCCCAACCACTTGGAGCCATTAGCAAGACTTTTTCACCAGGCTTAACTTCTAAGTTAACCCCATCAAAAATCTGCTTGTGATCGCTACTTGTTACGTAAGACAAGTCCTTGATCTCCATGCCTTCGAAATGGTCGATTTTTTGCTTATCGTCTTTCATCACATGCTGCAAGGCAACTTGGGTCTTCTCCCACATTGGGACAGTCGACTTCACTTGGTTGAACTCATTAAACAGCGTTACAACTGGCGTTATGAAGTTCATTGCAAGGTCTACCATCATAACCAACGTACCAACCTTCAAGTTTCCTTGCATCATCATGATTCCGCCGACAGTACATGGAATGATGAAACAGAAAAGCTCAGCTGCTGAGTAAATTAACTCTAGTGCCCAAGCTTGGGTTAAAGTCATGTTACGCAACGCATTTTCCATGTTTTGGGCGGCATTAGCGGCACGCGTTACGATATTCGTTCTAACGTTATACAGCTTCGTAGCTTGCGCACCATTAAGCGAATCAGACACGTTTTGCGTACAGTTGGCGTTGGTTTGAGCCCAAACTTTGGCTCTCTTGGTAATGATTGGACTAGTTATCATTTGCACAACAGCTGGCGCAATTGTTGCTACCAAGAATACCAAGGTCATTTGCCAAGAACTATAGAAAGCAAAACTAATTGCCCCAATAAATGATAGTCCTTGGAAAATCATATCAAGTTGGGCAGTAACACGATTAGTTTCAATCTGTTTTAAATCGTTGGTCATCAGTGACAAACCACTTTTAACATCAGGTTCGCCTTGATCAACTAAATATCGCAAATTAGCCTTCTTCAAAGTCATGTTAACGTCACGGATAATCCCCATTTTGACCGTTTCATAGACAAAGTTGCTGGCCATAAAGCACATTTGACCTAAGGCCGTTAAGAGAGCCAGTTTAATTAAATGCATGTAATCATGAGAACCAGATGAAGCAACGTTTAACATGATCTGAATCATGTAAGCCACAAACACGATGTTGCAGGCTTTGATTGCTGCCAAGATGGTAAAGCTAATTAATTGGCTTTTTTTCGCATACTTGAGACTCATAAATACCCCGTTCTATTTTCTAAAATACTTACCAATTATTATACGCGCTTGCTTGTGTTTTTCTCAATCAGAGACGATAATTAAAGTATTAAACTCATTTTTTAATAATCAGTCATGTGGTAATAAGTCAAATGAAAGGCGATGATATTTGTTCTCTTTGATCAGAATTTTGAGTATATGAAACTAAGCCTTACTC
>NZ_CABUIW010000097.1 GCF_902491705.1 uncultured Lactobacillus sp.
TATCATGAATCAGTTTTAAAACCTCATCGATTACATTCCAATCTAAATAAGAAGAAAGTTGACTTAAAGATGTACAAATTTGTTGACTATAATAAGCTGTACTTTCTTCTGGATGATCTTTCATCATATCTAAAGGAACATTAATTAAATTATTAAACTTTCTTGATGTTGAACTAAACCACGCACACTCTTGTTTTAAATGAGCATAATTTTCATAACCAAGTGTTCTACAAAAACGAGAAATGGTTGCTGGAGACACAAAACATTCGCTCGCAAGTTTAGAAATTCCCATATGAGCTACTTCTGAAATATGATGTGCCATATACCAGGCAATGTTATAATTTGTATCTGTTTCATTGGCGCTATCTAAATATATTAATAATCTATAAAATAAATTTTTCATGTCATCCTCCCCTATTCTACAATATTATACACTAAATTCATCTTTATGCTTATATAAATTTGTGATAACAAATCACATATTTTTTTACATTTGTAACTTTTTTTAACTATTTTTTATTTATATATTAAATCTGTAGAAAGAAAATAGATTTTACTATTCATATTCCCTCTATTATCTTTCTATATTATTCTTATCCTCCCAAATAAGAATAACATAAAAGGCATCTTGATGTCTTTTTTTCTTTTTCTTATAATAAAGAAAAAGGAGATCAATATAATGTTAAAAGAATTCAAAGAATTTGCCTTAAAAGGCAACATGATTGATTTAGCTGTTGGGGTTATTATCGGTGGTGCTTTTAATTCATTAGTCACTTCTCTTGTAGAAAACATCATTATGCCTATTTTAAGTTTAGTTACAGGTAAGATTGATTTTTCTAATCTATTTATTGCTTTAGATGGAAATACATACAAAACATTAGCTGCTGCTCAAGCAGCAGGAGCATCTACTGTTAATTATGGTTTATTTATTACTGGTTTACTTAATTTTCTTATCATGGCTTTTGTTATCTTTATGATTGTTAAAACGATGAACAAATTAAGAACTAAAACAGAAAAAACTGTAGAAGAAAAACCAACAAAGAAGATTTGTCCTTATTGTCAAAGTGAAATCTCTATCAAAGCATCTCGTTGTCCACACTGTACAAGTCAATTAGAAAATTAAAATAGCTTTCTGTAATGTCATTCTAATGTGGACCCCATGTCAAGGACAATAAATAAAAAAGTACTTAAATTTGAATAAAAATGAATATATTCTCAAGGTATAAAAAACCAGGAGGATATATTTTTATGTCTAAATATTGTAAATATATAATTATAAAAGATAATGAATTAAAAATTTTAAAAACTAAAAGAATGACAGATCTAGTTAAAAGAGAACTGGGTGTCTTTGATTATCGTGATTATCTGTTTGAAGAAGATCTTTCAATCTATCTTCTTGTAAAGGATTTAAGCATTTATGATGATGATACAACTATTATATATAGAGGGTATTTGAATGATTGTGATGGTGTATTTAATGGAACTGTAATCTTTACTAAGATGGATGAACTTGGTTATGTATCTCTTTCAAATAATGATGTTGATTTAATCCTTAAACATTTATGCAAGCTACCTAATGGGTTATTTGAAATGAGATATTCTATTGATAACACTTATCAATCTTTTGATTGTTAAGTCCTTATTTAGATTTTGTCTGACCTGTTTGAATTTTGCTTTATATTCAGCAGGTTCTTTTGTTATATGATTCAATGGATAGTTTCCTGTCTTGTAATACTCAAAATATTCATTTGGTGACAGTTTAGCCAGTTTGTATTGATAACGTTCATTATTGTAATAATCAATGTAGCTATCAATCACTTCTTTTAATTCATCATACGTTGATGCTGCATTTATATATTTGCCAACCTCATCTTTCATATGTCCAAAGAATGACTCTTGGGGAGCGTTGTCCCAACAGTTTCCTCTTCTTGACATTGATTGTCTTATTTCTAAATCTTTTAGAAGATCAATAAACATAACGCTTGTATAATGAGCACCCTGATCACTATGAATCAATGCATCAGTATGAATGTTATGTTTATGATTTTCAAATAGCTGATTTATTGTTTCTAATACAAAATCCTCTTCCAATGAAGATGACAATACATATGAAAGAATTTGTTTTGTAAAACCATCTTTTACCACAGAAAGATAAGCTTTTGAACGTTTTTGACCATAAAATAGATAGGTAATATCTGTTTCTAACACATATCCAGGTCCATATTCATCAAAATGCCTTTTTAAAATATTATCCGCATAATTTGATGTCTTCAATGCTTTAGCCATTCTTCTTGCAGGATTTGCTTTCCTTATAGGACAAAATAAATTAAATTTTTTCATCAATCTTGTTATTTTCTTATGATTCATCAAGACTCCCATATGAAGAAGACGCATATGAATACCACGTCTGCCTTTATCATAACCTTTAAAATTGTAGGCCTCTAAAATCAATTCGAAGTCTTTAAGATCCTGTTCTTCTTTCTTGTTATATGTTGATGATAAATCGTTTTTCCTTTTTTTCCATGAATAGAATCCACTTCTTGATACTCCGGCATTTTCGCAAAGATACGAAACTGTTAATACATTATTTTTTGAGTTTAAAGTTCTATCGATAAGTTCATATTTTTCTCTTACTGTTTGTTCTTCGATTGTTTTGAAATTTGCTTTCTGTTGATAAATCTCACTCTTTTTAAAAAATCATTCTCCTGTTGGAGAACCTTGTTCTTATGTTTCAATCTTTCGATCTGTTCTTCTAAAGATAGCTCTTTGGTAGATGGTCTACCTGAATTATCTTTTCTTGTATCTTTAAATCCTTCTACTCGTTGAGTTTGTTTTTTTAAACGCTCAGTAAAAGTATTTCTTCGTTTAGCTCCTAATACATTTGGATCAAATCCATATTTTTTAAATATTTCAATAGGTTGTATTCCATTTTGATAATCAATCCAGTAAAGTTCTTTGAATTCTTTTGCATAAGTTATACTTTTATTAGAAACTTTCTTTACATATGGATTCTTTTCAAGTTCTTTAACCTGTTCTTCTGTAAAATAATTAACCCCCATAAACACACCACTATTCCTTCAATTATCATAATACACAAAATAAAAGCCCTGTAAAACAGGACTAAGCACCAAAGTACTTTTTTTCTTGTGTCCGTTTTACAGGGTCCATTTTAAATCATTATTCCTTTTATTATTTAGCTTTAATTGCCCAACGCATTTTTGTTGATTTAGCTCTTGAATTTCGATGACATTCTTCTTTAGTTGGTCGTATTACATTTCGACATACATCTTCATAAACACCACTATTTTTCATTTCTTTAAAAGCCTTTTTA
>NZ_CABUIW010000098.1 GCF_902491705.1 uncultured Lactobacillus sp.
AAGATCGCCGGTAGGCTATCTATATTTAGTATTAATTCTAAAAAAAGAAGAACCGCTCAGAATTTCAAATTGAAATTCCGAACGGTTCTCTTGTTTAAAGAGACTTATGTCACAGCCCCTCATTTACATCATTGTTAGTACTTCTTGAAACTGTTGATAGTAAGCTACCTAAATTTATATTACTTACATAATTAATTCTATTGCTATCAATAAGCTTTATTTTCTTCACTATATTTCATATTCATTACTTAATTATTTCAAAAATGTTACAATATAGATGAAAGGAAACTAAACAATAGATTAGGAAGGGGTGCTACATTATGTTAAAGATGCAAAATAAGATAATTGATAGCTTATTAGTATGTGTTCTCGCACTAGGATTAGGCGGTTGTGCAACTAGCAGTGTAGCTACCCATAAGGCAAATCACGAACCTACTAGCACTAAAATTGCTAAGCAAAGTAGCCACAAAAAAGCTATTACAGAAACTAAGCAAGAAAATTCTAGTAGTCAATTGCCAACTAATAAAGAAGCTAAAACTATTACTAATAATAAATTAGCAGCTAATACTCCTAGTCAAAACTCTGCTCAGTCATCTTCAACGAATCAACAAACTAGTACGACTAATCAAGCTAATAATTCGGTATTAGCCACAAAGAACAATCCAGCTACTCAAAATCAAAAAGCTATTCAACTAGGCACTAACGATCTTGCCGTTTGGACTGATCAATACGGAATCGTTCACCATGTTGATAGTAATGGCTTAGATCACCAAACTATTCCTGGAAGCGTTCAAGATCACTACGAAAACTGGTCAGGAGCTTTACCAAGTAACGCTCAGGTTGTTCACAACGCTGGTCCAATTATTCCAAATCAATCAGATAAAGTTCAACATAATAATGGAGTTCAGTTAGGACTGGGAGATGTTGCAACCTGGACAGATCAATATGGAATTACCCACCACGTCGATAGTGACGGTATGGATCGTCAAACAATCCCAGGTAGTACGGAAGTTCATTACCAAGACTGGTCGGGACCGTTACCAAGTGAAGCACAAGTTGTACATGAATAAGCTAATTAATATAGATAAACCAATGCCTCAAATGGTTTCAAAATAGGAAAACCATTTGAGTCATCGCTGTAATAAGTTAATATAAGATCAGCAAAGTCATAGACGTATAATCTACCGAATTGTTATAATACCTATTGTAAATAATTACCCGCGAAGGAGAAATTAATCATTTTAAAAAGAGATTCTAAATTTGAGCTGTGGTGAATCATCGCTATGTGCTTTATCATTCTAAGTCATTATTCATTATTTGGAAATAGTCCTGTAACGAATATTCATACTATTTTTTATGAGCCTTTTGGCGAAATTGGTGCTGATATATTTGTAATGATATCGGGATACTTCTTATGTTCACAAGTTCCAAGTATTAAAAAAACGACTTTTCGCATTACTAAAATATGGACTAGAACTATCTTTTATTCTTGGATAATTCTTATTCTATTTTTTATATTCCGTCATTCTCAGCTAACAATTATGAATACTATTACATCAATATTCCCAGTACTTTTTAATGAGTATTGGTTCATTACTAGTTTTATTGTATTAATGACAATTGTTCCTATCTTAAATAATTTAATAGATAATCATAGTAGAAAATATTTGTTACTTATTATCATTGGTATGTTATTTATCAGTGGTGTCCAACCTCTTTTTTCAGCATTTTCTCCTTTTGGTGCAATACTTAATGTAGGTATTATGATTACTTCATATCTTTTTGCCGGATATATTAAAAAATATAAGCTTAAGGTTTCGAATTACTTTTTGATTTGTGCATTTGTTATCTGCCTAACTTTTCAATATATCTTACGACACTTTATTAACACTAATGTAGTTACTTATGGAATTCTGCCATTCTTATGTGCCGCATCGATATTCAGTATTGTTGTAAGAAGTAGAAGTTTTTATAATCCAATAATCAATTGGATTGCTTCTTCTGTCTTTGCTTCTTACCTTATTACTTCTCATCCTTTAGTTAATTCAATACTTTGGAGTAAAGTAATTAATACATCAAAAATTAACTATCCAATCCTATCTGGTCCAGTAATTATTCTTTGTCTCTTAATAATTACTGTGATGATTGATCAGATATATCTCTTTTTGGAAAGAAAATATTTCAAGTATGGAATTAATCATATTACAAACAAAATAAATAATATTTTGAACTAATTAATAAAGTATATGGAGCCTTCTAAGCAAAAATTTTATTAAGCTTAAATGGCTCCATTTTAAATTATACTAGGCACTGACTACTGATATTAATCATAAATCATTTAAAGCATTTTCGATCTTTCTGTTTGAAGAAAACTTATGTATCAGCTCTCTTTTTAGAGATAAAAGTTGTCCAATTTCATCATCACTTAGCTCGAACCTCAACCTTTTATTAAAAGGATATTGAACTGGCTTATATAATTCACTTTTCTTAGGCCAAGTCATTATTTTTTTATAAGGATAAAACATTCCTTTACCAAAAAGATTTGCTTTACCATGATTTCCTGTATTTTCACTATATGACTTATTAATTACATCTATAACAGCAAATCCAACGCTATTATTTCCAACTACAAATAGTATAAAAGGTCTCATATCATACTTAGACTTTTTGTTAGAAAAATAATTACATTGCTTAGAAATACCATACTTATACTGACCATTAATTATAGAAATTTGTTTAAGCCTAACCGCAACCACAGTATCAACTTGCTGCTCTAGTCTCCGTAACTTTATAGGGTTATCATCTTTAGAAAAAATCATATACACATCTGGATTATTGCCAAATTTCCCTTTAAAACTAAAAGCTTGTATCGTATAAAACGCATGATGATATTGTGGATTTACAAGTGCTAAGGATATACTTTTCATAGGTGGAAATACTATCTTCAAATCTTTTATCTTTGCCCTTCTTTGGATACCCTTTTCAGTCATATAACTAATAAATTTACTAATATCAATACCAAGCTCGCTTGTAGAAAAATTATAATTTATTTTCATAAGCATACCATCTATTTTTAACATATTCTTTTATAAATAAAACTCTTTTTAGAATTATTATAATCCTAGAAAGGGAGTGTAAAATATTTTGTGTAAATTTCTAAATTAAATTGAAAAAGGGAAAGCC
>NZ_CABUIW010000099.1 GCF_902491705.1 uncultured Lactobacillus sp.
AGAAAATTATTGTCCGCTTTTTTGGTCTAGGGAATTAGTTTTTTCCCAGACACTTTTTATATTCTAATTATTTTCTGCAAAAGCAGTATTTGCGGCAATTCTATCAAAGGTAAAGATATCTGCAAGAGAGTTTCCACCTAAACGGTTTCCTGCATGAATACCGCCTGCTACTTCACCTGCAGCGTAAAGCCCTTTAATTACATCACCTTTTTGATTGATGACGCGAGCCTTAGTATCAATCTTAAGGCCACCCATTGTATGGTGAATAGCTGGCTTACGTGGAGTTGCGTAAAACGGAGCTACTTCACACTTTAGGTTAAAGGCACTCTTGCCAAATTCTGGATCTTCACCAGCATCAACATAAGAATTATATTTTTTAATTGTATCTTCAAGTACTTCTGGCTTCATTCCGATTTGTTTTGCTAAGTCGGCTAAAGTATCTGCTCTGAAAAGCGTTCCTGCCTTCACCTGAGCGTCGATTGACTCTTGGGTAGTGTTATAGGCAGTGGCTTTAATTTTATCGTCAGCGATCAAATAGAAGAGCCCTCCGTTAGCAATTGCGGCTTTAGCTAACGTATCACGTTCTGCAAATTCATTTACAAAACGCTTACCTTCTTTATTTACCATAATGTAGTTTTCAGGTGGCGTCTGCAATCCAGTGAATAATTCACCAGTTTTTGGATCAGATACAGGCATTAGTTGAATAAAGCCCATGCCAACTAAATCTGCGCCAACTTCGGTACCAAGACCAATACCATCACCAGTAATGGCTGGAGAGTTTGTTGTAGGCATGTCATTATCAATATGCTTCCAGTAGGTATTGTATTTTTGAACCATCTTCATATTGGCGCCGAATCCACCTGAAGTTAAGATAACGGATTTAGCATGAACAGTGACTTTAGAGCCGTCGCTCTTTTCAGCAACCACGCCAACAACTCGGTCATTGTCTACTAGTAAATGCTTAGCACGAGTTTCAGTTAAAACAGTAGCACCATGATCTTTAATCCAGTCGCCTAAAACGTGGATATAAGCATAACCCATTGGTTCAACTGGCTTGTGACCTCTGCGCCAAAGAGCACCGACCGGCATCGTTACTTGACTATCGTCAAATTTTACTCCAAGATCCTTAAGCCATTTAACAGAATCAAGTGCGTTATCAACCAACTCTTTAACTAAAGCATAATTACCATGAATTTCATGTCCATTTAAATCGGTCCGCTTACCACCTACGTATGTTTGAATTTCATGCAATAATTTAGAATCAAATAAGTAATTTGCACCTGAATCAACATATTCTTTGATTTGCTTTTGTAAAGCTTCAAAGTCAGAACGATATTCTGGATCAATCTTTTCAATTGGAGTAGCTGCCAATTTTTCTAGATCTTCTTTTTCACCAGCCAAAGCCTTAAATTTCTTTTGCCACTCAGGTTCAGCTGCGTTCATTGGACCACCGGCACGAGTTGTATTACCACCAATTTGTGGGAATTTTTCAAGTACAACAACTTTTTGTCCATGTTGAATACTACGAGCAGCGGCAGCAAGGCCAGCACCACCAGCACCGATAACTACAACGTCAGTAGTATATTCTTCATCTTTTTTAGCGTGAGCTTCGGTAGGCTTAGCACGTTCTTTCCATTCTTGGGCATCACCACCGGCCTCAGTAATTGCTTCCGCAACTCCATCAATCACACCATGACTAGAAATAGTGGCACCGCTAACTGCATCAACATTTAAAGTTTGATTGTCGACAATTAATTTTGGCAAACGATTAAATACTTCGTCCGCAACGCCCTTAGTTTCACCACTTGCGTCAACATTAATATTTTCAATTTTATCTTCGGATAATTTAACCTGCATTGGCATGTAACTTGAACCATGCCCTTTTGCTTTTACGTCATATGTTCCTGGTTTCATAGTCATTTCGAATCTCCTTCTTTTTGTAAAGGCTTTCTTCTTTATTTTAATAAGAGATAATCGTTAGGTACAATAGTTTTCTAGCTAATGAGTTATAATAATTTTATTATTGGAGGTATTTATATGAACGATCCTGAAGCATTATTGCATTACCTTGACGTATTATTAAAAGAAAACAATTTTACTAAAGCGGCTCGCGAATTATATATTTCTCAGCCCTATTTAACTCAATTAATTAAGAGAATAGAGAAACGACTTGGTACGCAAATTATTAATCGTGATCACGTTCCTTTTTCTTTAACAGAAGCAGGGATGATTTATTACAAATATTTGGAAAACATCTCTTATAATGACCAACAATTAGAGCGTGAACTTGCGCCTTTTACTTAGCCAAATAAAGAAATCATTAAGTTAGGTATATTGGAAAGCTTAGGGTCGTTTTTGTTACCTCGACTTCTCCCACAATTTCTAAAAGAAAATCCAGAAGTTGAGATTCAATTATTTGAAGATTCTCCTCGTAAAAGTGAGACTAATTTACTTAATGGCGACATTGATTGCTACATCGGTCAGACTCCTAAAACTATTTCTGGCGATTTAACTTATTCAGTTAAAGACGGTGAACAGTACTATGTAGTCATTCCTCAAAATTCGCCCTATTTCCATTCTGGTAAGTTTATTTTGCAGCCAAATAGTCTGGACCTAAAAGAAATTTTACAGGCTCCAATGGTCTTAAGCGCCTCAGAATCAGCCATTCGTCATCAAGTCAATGGACTTTTTCAAAAATTTCATATTAAACCTAATATTGTCTTAGAAAGCAAAAGTATTATTACCGCAACGGAATTATCCTTACGTGGAGTAGGCTTAACTATTTCTTCAGCAAGTATTTTAACTAGGATGCGTCAAACCCCAATTAATCTATTACCTATCGACGAAAATCTAATTTATATTCAGTTTTTTATTGCAACTCAAAAAAATAAGAAATTATCTCCTGCATTGCAAAATTTAATTAATTGCTTTAAAGAACTTGATCTTAAAGCCAAAATATAAAAAGGTTGAGGAATATATTTTTCCTCAACCTTTTTATCTATTTAATTTCAACCGCACAAAAAAAGAGGCTCACTGCCTCCTTCTCTTGCGCTCCGGCTGTCAGACTCG
>NZ_CABUIW010000100.1 GCF_902491705.1 uncultured Lactobacillus sp.
CAACGAAAAATAAATCGGCCCTCAAAAAACAATCAAGGACAATTATCTAAAAATATCAGGTCTAACCCTAGATGAGACTTGACTTTACGTAGAAAAAGATCGACTAATTTTCAAATTAATCGATCTCTATTATTTAACTTAAGTATTTAAGTTATTAATGATTAATACCCAGTTCTTTTTGTATTATTTTGATTGTTTCTTCGCATTCTTCTATTTCGCGTGCTTTTTCATATTCACTGTAGTCATCAACAGCATTATCGTATGATGCTTGATTATCCGTTAATCGCCCTGTATCACCGATTACCGAACCAGTATTATCTGCTCGATAATAAGATACATCACCACGCAAATTACTCAATTCTTTTTGTAACTCATTTAATCTATCATAAAGTTGTTCTTTAGTAGGTGCTTCTTCAAATCCCGCCTTTGCTTCAGCATCTGCTTTTTCATTATAGGAAATTCCTTTATGAGCAGGACACCAATGGAACGTAATCTCCATATTTCTTTCATTGCGACAATATTTCATATATTCTACAAAATCTTGGCTTATATCTTTTTTTGTCTGGTTGAAACCACAATCCCACAGTATTAAATCTCGTAAATCGCAATAGAGATCAACTTTATTGCGTCCTAAAGAACTTGCTTCAGATAAAGCTTCCTTAACTGCAGTAATTTCACCATTTACTTGTCTAGCACTTTGAACTGGGACAAAACTATGATCATGAATTTCTTTAATTTTTCCAGAATCATTATATATGCCATAATATCCCCAACCGGCACCATATCTTTTTGGTTCTGAATCTTTATAACTGCCATCAGTAAAAAGCATGATCTGATCCTTTTGCAAATCATTCTTCTTTGCTTCAATCTTCTTTTGAAAGATTTCTACATTTGGCTCCATTTCTACATTATTTAATTTGGCAAAAACTTCTTCTGCGTCTTTACGGTGTACAAAACCTCTATAAATTTGCCCCTCTTTTATTTGTGGTTCAATATCATCAAACCAATTGCCTTCTACCATCTTAGGCCGATAATCAACAGTAATTACCAAAAATCTTTTCTCAGACATAGGCTTATACGCTTTCTATTCATAACAACTAACAAATACAACACACTTTTTAAGCCTATTGCTTATAAAAAAGTGAACTAATCCCTTTCAAAAAGAGATCAATTCACTTATATCACTTTTACTACATTTCGTCATTAAACTTCTTCATAATAATACTATTCTCTGGCATCATTACAAAATTATTTTTCTTTGATAAGTAACCACCATAATTAGCAAAACCAGCTTGACCATCAGCATAGCCTTTTTTGCCGTCCATTTTCAAAGTGCACCATTGGTGAGTGAACTTATTCTTATTAACGTGCTTTGCTTTAAAGCCCATCTTCTTAAGAACCATTTGCATTGCATCAGCAGAGCCTGCACATGAACACTTACCATTGATGAATACGCCATAAGCTTTATTGTAATATGGTGCCTTCATTGAATAGCTGTCTCTACTTGAAAACAAGAAAACGTAATATGCAGCCATATCAACTCGCTTCAAATCTGTGTCACCTGCTCGCTTGCCAACACATTTGGCAATTAAAGCAGCTACTCTTTCAGCAGCCTGGGTGTGATTGCCCTTTTTGGTAATCGGAACTTTATGCGCCACACCATCTCTATCATATAAATAGTTACCTTTTAAAGCTGTGCTTTCGGCATTCACTTTAGAAGATGTGAACTTGACCGCGATAGTTAAACCGAGAACTAACGCAAATAATGCTAAAACTACTTTTTTGAAATCAATCTTTTTCATAATCTATCCCTTAATATATTACTTAATGACCTTGAACCATGAGTAATCACGGCTGTCTCTCATTGAGCAGTACTTATAAGACTTGCCAATGGTCCAGCCCCAAACATTACCACGCGCACGAATTGTAGCGGTCTTGCCAGGTCTCAAATAATAAGCCTTAGTGTACTTGTTCATATATTCGTATTTGCCTGGGTGCACCTTGTAGACCAAAGTCTTCTTGGTAATACGCACTTTGTAAAAACGCATCCCATACTTTTGTCCGGCAGCTTGAACATGGTTAGTTGGAACAACATTGTTATTAGCGAATACACCTAAACCGCTAACTAGCATCAGTACTGCTGCAAAAACAGCTAAAACTTTCTTTTTCATATTTTTCCTCCAAAAATATTGATTATAAATTTGAATTAATTATAGCATCATTTTATATTGCTGATTGAAAAAACTAAGCTGCTGGTAGGCAACTTAGTTTTCAAAAGCTATTTAATTATTTCAGCATTTCTTACTTCAATATCATTTTGAATATTTAAGAAATATCTTGAAGACACTCCAAATGATTTTCCTAATCTTACAGAAGTATCTACTGTAATTTTTCTTTTATCGTAAAGATCGATATTTTTTATGTCGCTCAACAACATTTTAATTCCCCAAATATTTTTAACACTTCCAAATTGCTTATGCAACAATGTTTAATATATTATTAGTCATAAGTAGTAAAAACAAGCTAATAATATAAATTGCAATCTGGCATTAAAAACTGAAATACTATAAAAAACAGCTTGACAATGATATGTGATCATATCACACGACTAAGCTGTTTTTCTTTGTTCTATTTTTTGATGCTTATAATCAATCCAGAAGAAAACAAGTTCAAAGAAGAAGGACCATACAATTTATTAATTGCCTAATCTTTTACCCTTCATCAACAGTATTTCTTATAGGAAGTCAAATATTTTATTCATAGAAAAAAGAGTATACTAAACATAT
>NZ_CABUIW010000101.1 GCF_902491705.1 uncultured Lactobacillus sp.
TATTCTATTCGGAATTGCTCAAATTACGACATTTAGGAACGACTAAATTCTTAATCATCATACCATTTTTAACCGTTCTTATAGCCTTTTTAATGGTAGGGTTACAGATTTTTGTTCCTTTCTCGGTTTATTGGTGGGAAGCTATCTTTTTATATCTTGTAAATGGTCTTTTGTTTATAGTTGATAGACGTTTAGAAGACCAGGCTGGGCATTTTCAAAATGTTACAAATGGATATTTCACTTGGAAAATTATCTTGATGAAAATGGTGCTTATAGGAATGAGGACATTGATTTCTAGTTTATTCTTACTTGCTTTCCTCAGTCTCGTTGCATTTATTTACACAGGTTTTATTCCAATAAATATTCCTAAAACAGCTATTTCCTTAATCTTAATTTGGATGACAACTTTATGGAACATTCCTTTACTTTACCTAATGTCTAAATACATGAGTCAATTCATCCTATTAGCTCTTAATACATTGGTTTGTCTTTTAATAGCACCCTTTATTGCTCAGAGTCCACTTTGGTTCGTTTTCCCCTATACTTATCACTATAAAATAGCTCAATTTTTATTAAATCTTAAACCATCGGGGGATATTATTGTAAATACGAATCATACTAGCATTCTTCAAGTGTTACTTACGATGATACTATCAATAGTAGTGACATTGTTTTTATCTTTTTCACTTCAAAGGAGGCAATTAAATGCTAAGGAGTGAGTTACTAAAATTTAAGAATACTTTCGGTCTTTATCTTATTCTCAGTTTTGCTGTCTTAGAGATCATTACAATTCCAATGTATGTGAGCTTCGTTCCTAATGGTTTTTCTCTAACTAATTTAGCCATATTATCTTTTTTATGCTATCCGCTATTGACATCATTTTTGTCAATTTTAGGGATTGAACAAGAAAAACACGCTAATCATTATCAAGAAATATCGAGTTATCCTAAGCAAAGACGTTTATGGTTGGCTAAACTTTTAATATCAGACATAGTCCTTAGCCTACCTTCTTTATTCAGTTGGCTTATCATAAACCTCCTTCTTATGAATAGTGTTAATGGATTTGTAGTAAGTCTATCAAGTTGGATGTTAATAGTCTTTCTTAATCATTTTCACTACTTTATACAAGTGAGTCTGAACAGTGTTAGTAATATTATAATCTCTATGGTTGAAATTATTTTTATTATTTTTGCTAGTAATAAAGTTTTCTTGTCTACTCATTGGCTTCCTATTGCTTTACCTTTCAATAGCCTTATCCTTAGTGATTGGAGCCAACTCAATTCCCTTCCTTTATGGATTGTTGGGGTGACTTTGTTATTTATATGTTTAATAGATTATAGAACCAAAAAATAATATAAGAAATAACATAGATAGTGTATTAGTCTTTCGTGGTTATCCTAAAATTTGGTTAGTAGTTTGTCGGAAAAGTAAACTATGTTAGTTAATTTGTTTTTTATACTAAGGATGAAAAGAAAGGAGAGTTATTATGAAACGTTTTAGTCTATCAGGTTTCCAACTCAAATATATAGCCCTAATTACTATGGTATTCGACCATATTCAATATTTTTTTGAATATACAGGAAAAATACCCATTTGGTTTACTATGATTGGGAGATTAGCGGCCCCCTTATTTCTATTTGCTGTGATTGAAGGTTTCGTCCATACACACAATCGAAAAAAATACTTCCTAAGGATTTATGCTTTAGCTATTTTGATGGGATTGATTCAGTTTGGATTTTATAATTTTTTACATCCTCTTGTAAGGCCAGATGGTTTCTTTCCACAAAATATGATGTTGTCATCATTCGTTATCTTGCTCGTTGCTCTTCAAGGTATCGCTTGGATTCAAGAAAGGAAATATCTAAAAGGAATCCCAACCTTACTTTTTCCAATATTACTCCCATTGCTAATGTTGCCTTTTTATCTGCTAAGTGTGAACAAACCTATGTTAGGTTTTCTACTTAAATTACTCAATTTTACAGTGCTACCAGTTCATACATTTATCAGCGATGGAGGAACGTGGTTACTTTTGACTGGTATCGCTATGTATCTTTGTCACAAGAATCTTAAGAAAGAAGTGCTTGCTTTTGTGAGTGTTAGTCTAGTTTGGGCACTAATAGCGATTGTTCTAAGTAGACCTTCTTTTCACGATTTAATGTTTAAATACATTGAATGGATGGAAATATTTGCAGCTCCCTTAATGCTTTGTTATAACGGTCAAAGAGGTAAAGGGTCAAAATATTTGTTCTATGTCTTTTACCCAACACATATTTATCTACTTTACGCCTTGTCAGTTATCTTCTATAGATGATATGATAAGGGTACTTTGTATGAAAGGAGAGGTTATGGCTCAGATACTTGTCGTTGATGATCAGGAAGATATTGTTCAATTTGTTGTAAAGGCTTTAGAGCTCCAAAATCATAAGGTGACGGGGCTTACAAGTGTTTTAGATTTGGATAAGAACTCGT
>NZ_CABUIW010000102.1 GCF_902491705.1 uncultured Lactobacillus sp.
AATGGTCGTTTTAGCGTTTTTAGCACTATTACTTAAGAGATTTTAGACAGCTTCTTAGGGGACTCTATTTCAATTGGATTCGCTTGGTTTTTTCAAGGTTATTCAGAGAAAAAACAAGATGAACGGTTCACTTTTGGCTATAACCGCTTTTCTTTACTGGGCGCGCTGATAACTGGCGTTGTGCTAATTAGTGGCTCGTTTTTTATGATCTATCGTAGTGTGCCACGTTTGATTGACCCACAACCCGTAAATTATAGTGGCATGTTCTGGCTTTCTCTCGTAGCTATTGCATTGAATGGATATGCTGCGTGGATTTTAAGCAAAGGCACATCCAAAAACGAGAGCATGTTGAACCTCCATATGCTGGAAGACGTATTAGGGTGGATTGGAGTCTTGATTGTGAGTATTCTAATGAACTTTACCGAGGCTTATCGATTGGATCCTATCTTATCGATTTTGATTGCACTTTATATCCTCTACAAAACCGTTCCTGAATTTTTCACCACAATGAAAATTTTATTGAATGGTTCGCCTGAAAATGTAAACGTAAAGAGCTTGGCGGACTCCATTAAAAATGTTCCTGCTGTAAAAGACCTCTCACATTTTCACATTTGGTCACTGGACGGGGAAGAAAACGCCCTTATCGTCACGGTTCTTATAGATTCTTCCGATATAAACAAGGCTAGGGAAATCAAAGAAGAAATTGCAGAGCTTGCCCATACATCGGGTGTAAAGAATCATATCACAATAGAAATAACTACAAGTAAAGACGAACTGGAAAAAGGGTATGCTTATGGCAGTTAAAGTATTTATATATTGAAAAAAGGACTATTTTAAATCGAGTAGGAGACTAGTCAATTAATGGCTAGTCTCCTACTCGATTTATTAGTGCAAAGCACCCCTTAAATTTAATGCAAAATAAAATTACAATTTACAGGTTGATCTATCTTCTTATTTGTTGCGTTTCTTCTTTCTCTGGTTGTTTCACTTCCGGATTATGCTTAACAAAATCTTTTAACTGGTTCTGTGTACGGTTGCTTATTTCTTGGTGTACTTGTTTTAGTTGCTTTTCAGCTTGTTGGTTATTTTTAGCAGGGTCTTGTACTTGCTTTAGTAAATTTTTGTACTGTTGAGATAGGGTAGGGTGTTCTGGATCATTATTCTTTAAAATAGACTGATTAGCAGAATGAGGGTTGTTGTCATTACGTTCAATGTATTCATCTGCATAATAGCCATGTCCTAAGTCTTTTATAGCATTATTTGATTTTTCAATGTCCGCTACATCTTCCCATGTGGCAGTCTTTCTAAAATAATCAGCTTCTTTTTCTGATATATCTGAAAGGGTATAACTTTCTTGAACGGCGTTTTGTAAATTGTTGTTATAGAGTTTTTTAACGGCTTCTACTGGATTATCAGCTTTTACTACTAATTTTTCTTTAGCAATATCTTCAATTTTTTCAGTTATTTTGTTAGCTTTTTCTTGTTGTAAGCCTAATTGTTTGGTTAAGCCATCGCTAAGCTCAATCACTTTGTTGCTCACTTGCTGGATCTCACTTAAAGCACTATGGATCACGGCTTTATCTTTGGCCCAGGTGGCCACGTAACCGAGTGAGTAGTTGCTGGTATCAACGCCAATATTTTGCATGGCAACATACGCAACCGCTTCGGCTTGGGTTTCCTGATAGGCTCGTGGCCGATCTTTAAAGGCTGATTTTAAGCCGTGTAGCTGGCTATGCGCATATTCGTGGTATAACGTCTTTAGTTTCAAAGCATTGTCGGGCTCATCGCCACCAATGACGATTTCATTAGTGCTGGGTTGAAAATACCCCTTAGCCCCATTTAGCGTCGCTAAAGGCACTTCACTGACTTTAAGGTCGGTTTGCTGGTTTAAATAATCTTTGAACGCGTTATACAAGCTCGTTACATTCTGATGATCGGCTAAATTTTCTTTGAAAAAATCCTTGGCACTTAACACTGGCTCACCGCTAGTTTGTGACACGTCGAAGATGGGCAGATAGCGGTAACCGAGTTTTACGACGCTTTATTCCCAAAGGTCAAGCCATTAAAGAACTAGGTGATCACCAATTGGTTCAAATTAATTGGTATTTGAATTCACAGCCACTTAAATGTCTTAATTGGCATACACCAATCGAGCTCTTCTTGCTTAATCTACGTCACTAAATTCGTTCAAGTTATTTCTTGCAATCTGCCCATTTAAATTACAAGTGCATACCCCCATCTTCATGCCGGTTCCGGGTTTGGTGTTGCCGCTGCTTTTTCGTCATTTCCCACTCGGTCTCTTTTAAGCCGCGTGCCTGTTTTTGTCGTTCGTAATCTTCATCATGGGCATATAGGGCGGTCATGATTGCGTTACTAAAGGCTGTCTTTAAGTAGTAGCTTGGACTAACTGGCTTGTAATTTAGCGGTTGATAATGTCCCATATTTACTTTTCTA
>NZ_CABUIW010000103.1 GCF_902491705.1 uncultured Lactobacillus sp.
TGTCTATATTGTAAAGGGTAGCTTCTTGGCATAATTGCTATTTTTTCACCATAGGAAAATTCATAATCCAAAGTTCTACCCATATAAAAATCTTTTGTTTGATAAGTTGCTGCTGTACACATATAAAATCTCTCTTTCTTTTCATTGTTTTGCTATTATATAGTATAACCCATTTATTTCATCTTTATGAATTAGAAAAGAAAAACACTCTTAAGAGTGTATTTCGGTATATTAAATTATCCGGTGCTTAGAGGTTCGCTCTAAATTATTAGGCGGAGTACCCTCTAAATTATCGTGGGGATGTGAATCATCCCCTTTTTTGATACAATTTTACTGTCTGGTCCTGATTAAATTATTATTATGAACAACGAATTATTAAAACTATTTGATATCAAGGATGATGTTGTTGAAACATTTACTGTAGATCATAAAGAATCTAATTATGAAATCGATATTAGATTCAAGCCATCTAGATTTTCATGTCCTACATGTGGCAGCACTCATTTCATTAGTAAAGGCAATAAGAAAAGATCTATTGTATCTGTACCTGTTAATGATAAACCTGTAAAGATGGTTACTTATGTTAAAAGGTATAAATGCATTGACTGTAATGCTTCTTTTTCTGATGTAAATCCTATTGCTTATGGTGATTGGTCTTTTACTAGAACAGCTATCATTTCTATTCTAAACAGGTTAAAACCTTATAATGCTACTTATGCTTCCATTGCTAGAATGTTTGGTGTTTCTTCTACCAGAATCATGGAAATATTTGATACTTTTGTCAGAATTAAAAGACATAGCCTTCCTAGAGTTCTATTGATTGATGAATTTCATTTCTCTAGAAACTCCAAATATAAATATCCTGCTATCCTTATGAACTTTGAAAACAATTTGATTATTGATATCGTTGAATCCAGAACACATGATATCATGTCTGACTATCTATTTAAGATTGATTTGGAAGAAAGAAAAAAGGTCGAATACATATGCACTGATATGAGCTTTATATTCAAACCCTTACTAAAGACATATTTTCCAAATTCGACCTTGCTTGTTGACCATTTTCACGTTACCAGACTAATAAATGATCAACTCAATCATACTCGAAAAAGAATTATGCGTAAATATGTTAAAAATAAAAAATCCAGAGAATACAGATTATTGAAACATCGTTACAAGATACTGTTAAAATCCAAAAATAACATAGACAATGAAACGTTCAAGTATGATAAGATAATGGAATGTCATGTAACTGAAAACATGATACTTGAAACTTTACTAAGCTTTGATGATGAACTTAGACAGGCCTATAATGCCAAAGAAGAATATTTGATATTCGATCAAGTTTCAAAAGGAGAAGTCAATAATTCTAATAAAAGAAAGGAACTCGATGCAGTAATTAAAAAATTCAAACATACACATGTGGAAGAAAGTATAAGTGTTGCAGTGACGCTTGAACATTGGAAAGAAGAAATACTAAACTCTTTTACATGGATAAATGACAGACGTATATCTAATGGACCATGTGAAGGTAAAAACAATTATGTAAAGAAGATCTTATCCAATGCAAATGGTATGTCCAATTTTCAACGTGCAAGAAACAGAATCCTATATTCTCAAAACAAATATGAAACTTACACAATGAATGAACATACAGACAGAATAAAACGTATAGGAAATCCTAGAGGAGCCTACAAAAAATAAAATAAAAATAGAAAACAAATAAAAGGAGGAAAACCAGGACCAGACATCATCCTAATTTTCCTCTTAAAAAAGCACAGAATATTTTAGAGGGAATACTGATTCCACATCAATATCCCCCTTAATAATTTAGAGCGAATTTCGCTAAAGCACTCGATTATTTAGAGCGCCCTTTTCTTTCGTTTATTTTTTTGATAACGTTTCAATAAACTCATTTAAACGATTAAGCCATTGATCATGTTTATTGATTTTAATTGTTATTTTATTATCTAAAGATTTAAAGGCTGGCTTTGTAAAAAGTTGATTAGCAAGCAAGAATAATTTATCACCTGAAATTGTTTCAAAAGCGTTTGGTGAAAAGATAATTTCTAGTTGTTTACCAGAATCTTTAATATCCTCAATAATAGAATAATGTGAAAGAATTTCAAGTTTTCTCTTTTCAATCAATGTTAAAATAGCTTCTGGTAAATTTCCATAATAATCATCAAATTCCGCTTTTAAACTATTAAGTTCACTCATTGTTTTTGCTTTATCTAATCTTTGATACAATTCAAGTTTTTCATAATCACTTGTGTCATTTGATTTAAAACAACTACCATAATAA
>NZ_CABUIW010000104.1 GCF_902491705.1 uncultured Lactobacillus sp.
TCCTGTCAACGAATCACCACTATGGTAATCCATCAACAAGATTTAGTGTAGAGCCGCTTTTATTAATTATCAAAAAAATTCCCATCTATATTTATAAAGGGTTATCATAACAATTGAAATATTGATTAACTGACCTTTAATTGTCAAATTATTTACGTTCTAAGATGACTAATATAGATAATTTGGCTAATTATCCATGTAATTTTTGTTGCAACGTATCACCAATGCCATCTACCTTCTTAGCAGCCAAGACGGTGCCGCCGATGAGAACACCACCTACAATGAGCGTAGAAGCGATCATAAACTTAAATACACTTTTCAAAACGTCCATAAAATTCCCCCTTACTTTTTACCGGTTCGACCAACAACTAATGAAACAATCAGAACTAAAATAATTGCCCCGATGATCGATGGTATCAATGCCATGCCAGCTAATGAAGGGCCCCAAGTGCCAAGGAGCCCTTGGCCAATCCATGCACCAATCAAACCAGCTACGATGTTTGCAATCCAGCCCATAGCAGCACCACGGTTAGTGATTGCGCCAGCAATGGCACCAATGATTGCCCCGACGATTAATGACCAAATAAGTCCCATATTTACTCACTCCCTTAGTTAACACGACTAGATTTATTGTCAGACGTTACTTTATCAACGCTGTCACTTAATGTTTCCTTCGATTTATTTGCGCCCTTACTAAAGGCTTCCTTCGTTTTATCTGTAGCATCGCTCACGCGATCTTGCAGAGAAGTCGAATCTTTTTCATGTTGCTCCTTTGTCTTGACATCAACAACATTCACATTTACCTCAATTACTTCTAAGTCGGTCATATTCTTTACTTCCCGAACGATAACATTTTTGATCTTGTCATACAGTTTAGAAATATCAATGCCGTATTCAGCAACAATGTCTAGATCCACTGCAACCTGCTTTTTTCCAACCTCTACATCAATTCCTGATGTGACATCGGAAGTATTAACTAGTTTTTCAGCAACATTTGCGAAAAAGCCGCCATCTACGGTTAATAAGCCATCTACTTCAGAAAGTGAGATACCAATTATTTTTTGAATAACCTTATCATCAAATGTTAAATTGCCTTTAACACCAGACTTTTCGTTAGTTGTTGTTTTTTCACTTGGTGTTCCATTCTGCATAATTTTTCCTCCTTATAATTCAAACAGTTATTTAAAAACATTTGTTAAGATACCAGTTTTTTGAATACAATAACCCGCGCTAATCCCGATTGCCATAAAAATCAAAACAAAAAGCGTCTTGAAAAATCCAAAAGTGATGATAAGGACCGCTAAGAGCAATCCTATAATTCCACCAATTAGTGGCCAAAAATAGTCTTTAATGAGTTCGGTCACGTTATCACCTCCTAGACAACTCGAGATTGATGCACATTAGCGTCCGACTCATTGAAATCAACGAGTCGGATTTTTATTTTTTTCTGTTCAGAAATTCCAAGACAAATACGCAAATCTTTTTTTAATTGATTGAGAAAATTTGCAGTCTGTTTCTTGGCATTGACTGAATTTAGTAGATCACCCGATATTTTAAGTGTGATCCTTTTTCGTGATAACTTAGCTGATACCTTGGGGTTACCAATAAAGGGTTCATGTTGAAGTGCTGAAAGAGCAAAATGCTCAATAGCTTTCTTACTGATGGTAACTTGACCATCAGACTTTTGATGAAGATATAATGACTGTGACCGTGGCCAAAAAAGTGTGATAATCAATAAAACAATTAACACCGCCGCCAGAATTATCCCACTCCAAAAAAGGTATATCGGTTCGTACTGATCCAACCAATCAAACTTTAATTGCATGGGTGTGCTAGTGCCAATGGCCGTTGACCAATTTTTAAAGACAAGAACTATGGACAAAGGAAATGCAAGGATAATAACAACTACTATTAAAGCCTTAAATATAACTCGCAAATCATCACCACCTTTACCATCATTGTAGCAGGACAGTAGTGATAATGGAATTATATGCACTTATGAGAAACCAATTAAAATTTTTATTTGACTAAACCAATCTGGGGTCAAGTCCAAAATGTTGGTGTAAATTAAATTCCGCGAATTTATCATTTCAC
>NZ_CABUIW010000105.1 GCF_902491705.1 uncultured Lactobacillus sp.
TAGTGAATCGACTATCCCGTCGGATAATCAATTCACTATTAAGCTTAGAATGTTTTATTGATTAAAAAATATATTTTTCAAAGGCCTGAGCAATTCCATCTTCATCGTTTGATGCGGTGATATATTTGGCTGCTTTCTTAGCTTCTTCAGTTCCGTTACCCATGCAGATACTGGTTTTCACAGTCTCAAACATCGTAATATCATTACCAGCATCCCCAAAAGCTGCCATTTCTTCAGGAGTAATACCAATTTTTTCACCAAGCTCTTTTAAACCGTTACCCTTATTTACCTTAGGATTAAGCAGTTCTAAGAAATTTTTATCAGCACGAACAACATATAGATCTTGCGCGAATTCTTTTCTAACTAAAGGCTCAATCTGATCTAGCATACTAGAATTGCCTACAAAACAGCCTTTAGAAATCATAAAATCTTTTGGAAAATCGTCTGGCTCACGAATTAACATCCCCGCCTTATTTTCCCATGCTTGAACTAATTCCATGAAATCAACATCGTGATCAGCAGTAATAATTCTTGAATCAGCATCCACGATATTAAATGGCACATGATGCTTCTTGCCAAAAGCAGTCATCTTGCGATACATTTCATTGCTTACTAGGTCTTGCGTTATTGCTTTACCATCCGCATTTCTAGTAATTGCACCATTTAAAGTTACAGCGTATTGGTCTTCTCCGCTAATGCCAAGCTCTTTCATGTAATGAGCTAATCCGGCAATAGGACGACCAGAACAAAGAACGATTTTTATTCCTTTATCTAAAGCCTTTTTTACGACTTCTTTAGTTGAGTCTAATATTTCACCTTGAGAGTTAAGCAAAGTACCATCGGTATCTATTGCAACAAGTTTTACCGTCACAGTAATTCCCTCTTTTCTTTGATCTAATTAAATTGATTTTATCATTTATAAATAAATACTAAGTGTCAATTTAGAAACCAATACATGCCAATTTGGAAACGGTATCAAGGAATTAGCCTTATTTATTCTCGTCTTTTAATAATTCATTTTTAAATATTTCGGCTAGCTTAGCTATGCTCTTATGATCTGGATATCGCTTAACTAATTCATCCAATTTTACTGTTGCCATTTTCTTAATTTCATCGCTAGAGCCAATTTTTTCAATAAAATCAGTTACTTCACCTGAACGGCTAAGCAATTTATGTTCACTTCGGCTTTCTGCTAAAAAGGCTTGATCTACCTTGCGCAACTTTAGACTGCCATCTGGATTAAACTGATATCCACCCCACATGTGCTGCTTAATTGGCTGCATCGGCTCGCTATCAACATATTGCAACTTACCAACCATATGGTGCGTTTCAGTAATTCCTAGAGTGACTGGATCATAAATATCTACATAATTGTAGATGCGCTCTCTCATTTTGGCTACGCGTCTTCTCTCTTTGGGAGTAAACAAAAGCCAAATGTTGGTTCCTTCATACAGATAAGCTGCAGCGATTGCTTCTGGATGCCGACAATTAGCCAAAGCAAACTGTGCATTAATTGAGCCTAAAGAGTGGCCATAAATATAAACTCGACTGCCTCTAAATTGACTAATCACATGATTTAAAAATTGACTCGCAGATTTTAGTTGACTAGGAATCCGCCGCTCCTGTGAAAGCATTGCTCGCAATATCGGTAAATTCGTCTTAAGCCATTCATCTCGCCAAGTCTGCGGCGTTCCTTTTTTAAAACCATAAGATCCTTTATATAAAATTGTGATTTCATTTGGATTACTAATCACATATGCATGCATCCCATCTTTCGCATGCTCTACTCGGCAAACTACGCCAATATGGTGCTCACCAATTGTGACACTTTCACCCAATTGTAAATTATCATAAGATTTTTTAGTTAATTCGACCCGTTCTCGGTCAGTTAATTGTTCATTTACGCCCATAGTATTACCCAAAATAAAAAACTAACTCTTACCACCATGAAGTGGGACCTAAAAAGTAGACATTTTAAAACATAGGATTAATAGAGGCTTGATTCCGATATTCTTTCGGAGTTAAGCCTTTTAATCTGCTCTTTATCCTTTCTTCGTTATAGTATTTGATATATTCCTCTATAGCTTGAGC
>NZ_CABUIW010000106.1 GCF_902491705.1 uncultured Lactobacillus sp.
ATTTAGCCATAATAAAACCCCCGAAATTCATGTCCGAATTTCGAGGGTCACCACACTTTGAGGATTTTTTGTTTTACAAATTTTTATTCACATCATCTGAAACGTCATCGGCTGGATTAGCTACATCTACTAAAGAAAAGTTTTGACCATCAAAGTTCAAAACTACAATGCCACAATTGCGGTAATGTTTATCTCCCAAGGGATGGTCACTGTTTAAAGCTTTACGTAAAAAGTTCATCAAAGCTCCACCATGGGACACAATCAACACTTTTTTACCATCAGGAATATCAGCTAAAAGTCTTCTGATTGTCTTGTCCATTCTGTCTTGAACTTCATCTTGGCTTTCGCCACCAAATTGCTTAAAGAAATCACCATAAGGTGGCTTAGGATTTAAGCTTTCATCATGTGCCTCATAACGGCCAAAAGCAAATTCACGCAAATCTTTTTCACGTTTAAAAGGCATCTTGTGATCAGTGACTATTTCCAAAGTATCGCTAGCTCTTTCTGAACTAGAAGAAAAAGCATAGTCGAAATGGATTTTCTTTTCTTTAAGATATTTACCTGTTGCTTCAGCTTGTGCGATTCCTAGTGGGGTTAACGGTGAATCGCATCGTCCTTGAATCTTATGAAAATAGTTAAAGTAAGTTTGACCGTGTCGAATTAAATATACTTGAATCATTTTTTACCTCATCAATTTAATGCATCCTAAAGTATCTATCACATATACATTTTACGTATACATTTTACGCCCAAAATCCGTTCATTTTCTCTGTTATACTAATCAAGTAACAAAGGAGATAAATGAAGATATTAAAGAGAATCGGGATAATTTTGCTAGTTATCATCGGAATTTTGCTTGTTGCGGTTGGCTGCTACATTGGCTACATGCAGGCGCACTACTACCGCATCCCTGACCACAAAAAATTATCTATCGGCAACAATCAAAAAGCAGAGTTAAAGCTAAATAAAACGTACACAGCTACAACTTATAACGTCGGCTTTGGTGCATATAATCACAATTTCGACTTTTTCATGGATCATGGCGAACTTAAGAACGGTAAAAAGCTGCACGGGAAACGCGGTACAGCTATTTCAAAGCAAGCTGTTCTTGATTCAACTGATGGTGTAATCAATACAATGAAAAAGCAGAATCCTGACTTTATGTTTTTCCAAGAAATCGACACCCACTCTACTCGTAGCCACTATGTAAACCAAGTCAAAATGGTTGAAAATCACTTTACAGATTATGACCATGTTTTTGCTAACAACTTCCACAGCGCCTACCTTGCTTGGCCACCTTATGACCCACACGGCAGCGTTCAATCAGGCCTGCTCAGCATGAGTAAATACAATATGACTTCTGCAGTAAGAAGAAAATATCCTGTCACTAGTGCATTTATTTCTAAATTTACTGACCTAGACCGCTGCTTCGTCGTTATGCGCTTCCCTATCGCTAATGGCAAATACCTTGTCATGATTAACAGCCACATGTCGGCTTATGACAAAGGCGGCGTGATGAGAAAGAGGCAGATGAAGCTCATCTCTAGCGTTATGGAAAAAGAATACCGCGCTGGCAATTACGTTATTGTAGGCGGCGACTTCAACCACGCTTTGGGTAAAGACATGATGACGCACTTCTCTCATCAAGAAAAAATCCCAGATTGGGTTTCCGTCTTAGATCAAAAGATGTTGCCTAAAGATTTCACCATGGTCAAGGCAACTAACCGCGAAAAAATTGCGACGGTTCGTGCTACGGATATGAAATACGATCCTAAAGTTAACTACATGACGATTTGTGATGGCTTTATTGTTTCAAAAAATGTTAAGGCTAAAGCTACTAACATCAATACGGATTACCGTTATGCCGATCACAATCCTGTAAGACTTGAATTTGAATTAAAGTAAGAAAAAAACAACTACTTTCATTTTATGAAGTGAGACCCAAAAGTTAGACACTTTTGGGTCTTTTATTATGACTAAATTTAATAAAGAACAA
>NZ_CABUIW010000107.1 GCF_902491705.1 uncultured Lactobacillus sp.
GAAAAGACAGCCACCGCCCTTAAAACTTCTTGCTCAATCCATTATACAGGGAAATCAAAAATCAACCAAGAGCAATAAAACTTCAAGTGATGAAAAGCAAGCCTATCGCCTCTAGCTGGATATGTTTAAGGCGAAAAAAAGTAAATAATATAACTATAATGCTTCGAAATGTTACTATTCAGGTAATTTTGAAGCATTTTTAGTTACTATACCTCAGAGTTTATGGAGTTGTAAGTTTGCCCCCATTTGTCCATTTCTAGAATAATTGGCGTCAGTGTCTCACCAAACCTAGTCATTCTATATTCTGTTTTAGGAGGAATCACTGGATATATCTTTTTTTCGATAATCTTGTCCGTCTCTAACTCATTAAGTTGTAGCGATAACATCCTGCGAGAGCAATTCGGCATTTTTTTTTGCAATTCACTAAATCTACATACTTTATTTTTTATAAGATGATACAAAATTACACTTTTCCATTTACCTGAAATTATTTGTAAAGTGCTTTCAACAGGACAACCATTACTACAGTTAAAAATATGTCTTTGCAAGCCCAACACTCCTTCTTAAAAAAACTAGATGTTTTAATCATATATTGACTTATTCTTTGTGGCTATTAGGGAAATAATTGTTGCATAGATAATTTAAATTCTCTTCTTGTATGTCTTATATAACAAGTTACTATTTGTAAGTATAGAACAATAGAAAAGAGGACTCACTATGAAAGCTATCGGATTTACTCAACATTTAAACATTAACGATTCTAGAAGCTTATTCGAATTTGAAGAAAGTGTCCCAGTACCTAAAGGGCACGATTTGCTCGTCAAAGTTAATGCTGTATCCGTTAATCCAGTTGATGTTGGTGTACGACGTGGCGGGCACGGCAAACTAACGACCCCAAAAGTTATTGGATGGGACGCATGTGGAATTGTAAAAAAAGTGGGTAATCAAGTATCTCTATTTAACCCTGGAGATCGGGTATATTATGCCGGTTCCTTTAAACGTCCAGGAAGTAATAATGAATATCAGTTAGTAGATGAACGAATTGTTGGACATGCACCTAAATCCTTAAGCGACGATGAAGCAGCCGCAATGCCTCTGACTTCATTGACAGCTTATGAAGCGCTATTTGAACAACTGTCAGTGTCCTCTAATAGTCAAAGTAATAAAGATAAAACCATTTTGATCATTAATGGTGCTGGTGGAGTAGGATCAGTTGCAACACAATTAGCTGCAAATGCAGGACTAACCGTAATTGCCACTGCTTCACGTCCCGAAAGTATCAATTGGGTCAAAAGTCATGGTGCTAAATACACTGTAAACCACAGGAATAATTTAATCGACGAAGTCAGAGAACTTGGTTATAAATTTGTAGATTATATTTTAGAGTTAAAAGATATTGACAATCATTGGAAAGAAATGTGTGAGTTAATTAAGCCTGAGGGAGCTATTGCTTCGATTACCGAAAATAGGCGACCTATCAATCTACGTTTATTAACTCAAAAGAAAGCAATCTTTGCTTGGGAATGGATGTATACCAAGTCTTACTATCATACAAATGATATGCAAACCCAACATGATATTTTAGAAAAAATTGCATATTTTCTTGATAATGGCCAATTAAAGTGTACTCTAACACATTCCCTTTCTCCTTTAAATGCAACTAATCTTCGGAAAGCACATAGTTTAGTGGAAAGTGGGCATATGGTTGGTAAAGTCGTTGTTTTTGGATGGGAGGAATAAAATATGAAATTGGGAAACTTTAGGGGAGACCAGAGTTTAAATATAACAAAAGGCGCTGCGCCGGCTTTTTCACTGTCGATACAGCGCCTTTGTTATGTCATCGGGAACATATATTTGATAACTACGCTAATACTAGTGATATCACTATTGACGGTTGGTGAAGTTAGTGTGAAATTTTCTATAAGAATATGGTAATATAAGGGCATGTGATAATCTTTAGTATTGCGCATAGAAAACAAA
>NZ_CABUIW010000108.1 GCF_902491705.1 uncultured Lactobacillus sp.
TAATAAGATTGTTGAAGGGGTAACGGAGCTTCGCAATGCTTAAGCGTTTATGGCAAATTTTTGGCCCTATAATCTGTGCCTTAGTCTTGGTAGTAATAGTTATTTTTTCCTACCCTCAAGGCAGAAAACATAGTTATGAGGTTGAAAAACGTAACGCAGTAACCTTGACAACTGAGAACTTTAAGAGTCGTATTAATAAGACGACAGCTCTTTCTGATAAGAATCATCGATTTGTCCCTTTCTTTGGGTCTAGTGAGTGGTTGCGTTTTGATGCCCTTCATCCAGCTGTTTTAGCTGAAAAATATGACCGTAACTATCGCCCATATTTTATTGGACAACGTGGGGCTGCCTCTCTAAACCAATATTTGGGAATGCAACAAATGCTTCCCGAATTGAAAAATGGGACAGCAGTCTACGTCTTGTCACCACAGTGGTTTACTAAAAAAGGTTACAATTCTGCGGCTTTCCAGCAGTTCTATAATAACGACCAACTTAGTAGTTTCTTAAGTCAAAATCAGACGGATGCAAATTCTCAATATGCTGCTCAGCGTATCTTAGAGATGAAACCTGAGATTACTATGAAATCTCAACTTTCTAAAGTGGCTAATGGGCAAGATTTAAATTCTCTTGATAAGACTTATATTCAATTTATGGCAGAGCTTAATAAGCGAGAAGATGCCTTGTTCAGTCCTTTTGCAGCATCAAATAATGCAAATTACGACAAGAAGGTTCTTCCTTATCTTAAAGAGTTGCCAGACAAGCTCTCTTACGAGGCACTTGACCAGGTTGCCGTAAGAGATGCAGAAGCCCATACCAAGTCAAACGACTTTGGTATCGATGACCGTTTCTATAAGAAACGTTTGGCTAAAAAGATTGGTAAACTTAAAGGGTTCCAAAAGAATCTTTCGTATGAAGTTTCACAAGAATACGGTGACCTACAGTTGGTGTTAAATCAATTTGCTAAGTCAAATACTAACGTCATCTTTGTCATCCCACCTGTTAATAGCAAGTGGATGGCTTATACGGGACTAAGTCAAGAAATGTATGATGCTACGGTTTCTAAAATCTGTTATCAATTAGAAAGTCAAGGCTTTACCAATATTGCTGACTTCTCAAAAGATGGAGATCAACCTTACTTCATGCAAGATACCATTCATATGGGATGGAAAGGATGGGTAGCCTTTGACAAGGCTGTTGATCCATTTGTAAGTAATCCAACACCTGCACCTAGCTATAACTTGAACGACCGCTTTTATAGTAAGGATTGGGCAGGTTATACAGGGGCTCCTAGTCAGTTTAAGTAGTATTACTTAATAAATCAAAAAGGCTTGTTAAAGCCTTTTTATGTTATGATCTTTCCACGGTATCACCTTCATAAATTATAAAAAGGATTGGGAATTACGCCAATCCTTTTTATCCTTTTAAGTTTTATAATACGTTAAACAGATAGTTATTTGTTTTTAGTTAGAGCTTTTCGAATTAAATCTGCAGGGATAATCAAAACCGCGATAAGAAGAGCAACGATATAGTGTTGAACGTCCATTGGAACGGTACTAAATACTTTACCACCGAATTGAATAATCAAGGTTTGAACGACAGCAATAGAAATCATTACAATTGAGAATTTCTTGTTTTCGCCGATATGTTCAAAAACATTGAATCCATTACTACGTGTATTAAGTGAGTTGAAAATGACAGCATAGATAAATACTATAAAGGTGAATGTTGTTACCATTTCAAAGTTGCCAGTTCCATTTGTGATAAAGTCTTGGATACCACCAACATTTTTAAGAATAGCTAAACATACAAGAGTAATGAAGACGCTAGCTAC
Organism: uncultured Lactobacillus sp.; assembly: GCF_902491705.1. Classification (GTDB taxonomy): domain Bacteria; phylum Bacillota; class Bacilli; order Lactobacillales; family Lactobacillaceae; genus Lactobacillus. The sequence goes on from NZ_CABUIW010000108.1 coordinate 1,832, forward strand.
ACCAATAGCAGATTTCATATAGCCAGTAAGAATATTTGCCTTCTTAGCAACTGGCTTTTCATTCATGTAACGATCTAGGGTAGGCTCTTCACCAAAGGCAAGGGCAGCAAGTGTGTCCATGATAAGGTTAATCC
>NZ_CABUIW010000109.1 GCF_902491705.1 uncultured Lactobacillus sp.
TCAATCCTTAATAGCTTAATATCAATAAAGTGTCCAATTTTCTTGGGTCACTACATTGTCGCGGCTTTTTATTTATCAATTTTTTTAATAACTTTTGCAGGCATCCCTGCAACCACAGTATTCTTAGGCACATCCTTAGTTACTACTGCCCCGGCTGCTACAACAGCATTTTCACCTACAACTACTCCAGGACAAATCGTTGCCTTAGCACCAATCCATGCATTTTTCTTAATTACAACTGGCTTTAATTCAAGCTCTCTTCTTTGCTTAGGATTCAGTTTATGGTTAACAGAAAGAAGATATGCGCCTGGTCCAATTAAAACATCGTCTTCAATCGTAATTCCACCCAAATCAACCATCATCACATTGGAATTGATAAAGACACGTTTCCCCAATTTGATGTTATGACCATAATCCGTATAAAATGGTAGTCTAATTTCTGTAGTCTGTGAGATCTTTTGACCTGTAATTTCACTAACTAATTGACGCACTTCGCATTCACAGTGGCGTTGAGTATTCAAGTTCTGCAACAATCTTTGATTTTGTGCAATGATTTCTTGAATAAGTTTCTTATCCTTGGTTTCCATAATTTGCTGCTCCTTTTCTTGCTCATTTTTAGTTTAAAAGGTAAGCTAATTAATGTAAAAAACTTATTAAGTATTACATGTAATAACATTTTTTTATGGTAAAACTATGGAATTAAGAGTTTTAAATTATTTTGTTGCTACAGCACAAGAATTAAATATGACAAAGGCTGCACAGAAATTATTGGTTTCCCAGCCAGCATTATCACGTCAAATTGCAGACTTAGAAGACGAACTGGGGGTTAAATTATTCAATCGCCAACCGCGTCACTTAACACTGACACCATCTGGACAATACTTATTAGAGCAAGCAAAAGAAATTCTGGCTTTAACTGCCAAAACTAAGAGCAATCTCCAATCTTCTGCAGTAATCAGCGGAGACTTAACTATTGCAGCCGGTGAAAGTATCGGGATGCAAAGAATTATGAATATCGTCAGTGATATCATCCAGGACTACCCCACTGTTAAAATTCATATTCTCAGTGGCGACTATGAATTTGCAGAAAAGAAATTAAACATCGGCACAGTCGATTTTGCGGTCATCATTGGTAATGTTAACCTTTCCAACTATGCTTCTTTGCAGATGCCTGAAAAAGACACCTGGGGTATATTGATGACCAAGGATGATCCTCTAGCTAAAAAAGATGTAATTACTCCTAAAGATTTAGCAGGACGAACAGTCCTCAATTCTCAACAAGCTGACACAATGCACTACTTTGACAATTGGTTTGGCAATTACAAAGATCAAATCAATTTTATTGGTACAGTTAACTTAAGTTTTAACGGTACTTTGCTTGTTAAAAACCATGCTGCATTGATGATCACACTGGATAACATTGCTAACACTTCTGATCAATCTGGATTAGTATTCAAGCCAATTACACCTGACATGAAAGAATCAATTACAGTTATTTGGAAGCATGAAACTAACATGTCTCCTGTAGCCGAATTATTCTTAAATCGTCTTCAAGCTTCCATTTCAGATCAATAAAAAAACTAGGTCAAATTTGACCTAGTTGAAGTGGGACCTAAAAAGTAGACATTTTAAAACATAGGATTAATAGAGGCTTGATTCCGATATTCTTTCGGAGTTAAGCCTTTTAATCTGCTCTTTATCCTTTCTTCGTTATAGTATTTGATATATTCCTCTATAGCTTGAGC
>NZ_CABUIW010000110.1 GCF_902491705.1 uncultured Lactobacillus sp.
TTGTTCTTTATTAAATTTAGTCATAATAAAAGACCCAAAAGTGTCTAACTTTTGGTCTCACTTCATTTTTCCTACAAAGTTGGCCTTTTATTTTTTATAAAAACTACTTTACTTATTTTTCTTCTTAATTCCTACAAGTCCAAGCATTGAAATTAAGCCACCAATAATTGTTAAGCTAAATGAAGCCCAAGTGGTTTTATTGCCGGTTTGTGGTAGAGACTCATTACTTTTAGTTAAAGAGCGGTTTGTACCATTAGGTAACATTAGGCGTTGAGTATCAGTATTCATCTTTATTTCATTTGATTTCACTGGTGCCATATTTAAAGATACAGTCTTAGGATTGATTGAATTGGTTTCTTTTGAAACTAATTTGCTGGTTTTCTTTTTAGAAATACTCTTTGGATTTACATTATCACTAATAATTTTATGAGTATCCTTAGAACTTACTTTTTCATTAGTTAAATCTGCTTTATTGCCACTATCATCAAGCTTTTGATCAGTGATTTGATTATTATCTTGATCATTGTCATTCTGTTTAATTGATAAGACTAGTTCTGGCAAATTATAGTCTGCATTTTCAAGTTCTGTTTCTTTCTGGAAATTGTTCTTGTTAGAATTCTTCTTTGACAAATCAAGAGTTGATAAATCATAACTTGTACTGTCTCCTACACTTTCACCCTTCTTAAGAGTATTTAAGTCAAAAGGCTTTAGATCATAAGTGGTACCGTCATAAATACTCTCACCCTTTTTAAGAGAATCAGTATCATATTTTGGTAAATCAGTAATCGTACCATCACCAATAATTTTTCCTTGTTTTACCACTTCAGATTTAAAAATTGAATCTCTAAAGTCATCGGTTTGCTTAAATTCTGCGGCTAAAATTGCAGCCTTCAAGTTGTTAATCAAGTTAGAACCTTTTCCCTTGGACCTTAAGGCAAGCTCTTGATCAACAGTATTTTGCATCAATTTTTGCAAATCATCCCAACTATTTAATTTGATATTTTTCTTATTCAAAGTAATGGTTAATGGCTTGAAGTCATTAAGCTTATCAATTCGCTCTTTGAACATCGCTTTTTTGAAAGTAGCATAGTCATTATCATATTCACCGTTAAAAATTTTTTCTAAGATGAAAGAATCACTTAATGACTTACCAGCTTTCTTTGCATCAATAGCATACTTATCACTAATGTAGCTAATGAATCCATCTTTCCATCCCTTAGCAGCAAGTAATTCAAAAGCAGTTTTACGGAAAGTAATTCCACCCGAAATAGAATTATTGCTTTGAATTCCAGCATAATCAGGTGCATATAAAGAAACCTGTAAGTAAGCATTATTGTTATAATTTCCAGCCTTATAACCACGTCTAGCAATAATATTATTATCGATAAAATCATCGATTGTCTTTAATTTATCAGCAACTTCTTTACTGATTGGGCCTGAAACAACATCAGCTTTTTTAGCAGAATTGTAACTCAGTTGAGCATACATCAATTACTTCTCACTAGTTGACTTGTTAACCATTGCTTGAGCTTCGGCATAATCGAGCAAGTAAGTCACATCAAATAAACCGTGCATATAATTTTGTAAATCTTGTGGTGACCCTCGAAATTCGGACATGAATTTCGGGGGTTTTATTATGGCTAAAT
>NZ_CABUIW010000111.1 GCF_902491705.1 uncultured Lactobacillus sp.
TTGTTCTTTATTAAATTTAGTCATAATAAAAGACCCAAAAGTGTCTAACTTTTGGGTCTCACTTCATGAATTATTTTGGTAAAATATTTTTTTAGAAAGTGATTATTCTATTTTTTGGGGAGTTGTTAATGCAATGCATTAACAGAAAAGTTGAGTTAAGAATATAAATTTAGAAGATATTAGATGTCAAAAAAAGAGATGACGCAGGGGGTCATCTCTTTTTTTATTTTAGAAGAATAATTTACTCATGATAATCATGAATATTAATAAGCAAGTTGAACTGATTGCTGCTGCTCCAAATACTGAGCCACCGCGCTTAAAGATAACTTTAAAGTTTACAGATACACCTAATGCTGCCATTGCCATACCCAAGAAGATGTAAGCAGATTGTACAAACATATCTAATAATTGAGGTGAAAGTGGTAAGTAAGTTCCTAAGATACTTGTTAAAATGAAGCCACCTAAGAACCATGGGATTGGTAACTTGCCAGGCTTTTTAGCGGTACCTGCTGCACTTTCCTTTGTTAAACGCTTTTGGTACCAGTAACCTACAATTAATGCAACTGGAGCTAAGAGTAAAACACGTGATAGCTTCATGATTAAAGCACTGTCTAGACTTAATTCACCGAATGCTCCACCAGCTGCAACAGCGTGTGCAATTTCGTGTAATGTACCACCAGCTACAATACCGAATTGAGAATCAGTAAGACCAAGAATTGGCTTTAAGATGATTTCTAATAATGTGAAAACAGTACCCATTACACAAACAACTGCAACTGCTAATACTTCGTTTTCACGCTTTCTTTCTTCATCTTCTGATTCAATTTGAGGTGAAACACCCATTACAGCTGCGGCACCACAGATACCACATCCACAAGCAGATAAAATAGCTAATTCGTCTTCAGCACCAAACTTGCGACTTAACCAGTAAGTTAAAACGATAGTTCCTGATACTGCTAAAGCTGCAACTAAGACTGTTTTAACTCCGGCTGAAGCAAGTTTTTCAAGGTTAAGACGGAAACCTAATAAGATGATTCCTAGTCTTAAAAACTTGTTGGAAATAAAGCCCATGCCGTCTTTAGACAAGATTCTTACTCCGCTTGGCGTTAATTGCATCCCTATTCCTAGTAGCAATGCAATCACTAAAGCACCAATTAAATTAACATAAGGTAACTTAGCTAAGAAAACGCCAGCTACAGAACAAAATAATGTCATGGTAGCAGCTAACCAAAAAGATGTAGTTTTAACAATACGCAAATAAATCTACCTCCAAGAATTGTATTTTTACGACCCGAACTTTGTCGTTTGCATTGCTCATTATATCACAATATCAACTACATAATGACATTATGTCACTCTTTAATAAAAACTTTAGAATTACAAAGCAATCCATGTCTAACAAGTGCGATTTATATTATCAAGTTAGGGAACTAATCGATTCTACTAAAAAATTAAACATACACTTGTCCTATGACGAAATATCAAACATCAAATTATGAGTAAACAAAATCACCCAAATATAGTGAAATGTTGAACTATAAAATTAAAGAAAAAAGCTAGATGATTTTCTATCTGAAGTGAGACCCAAAAGTTAGACACTTTTGGGTCTTTTATTATGACTAAATTTAATAAAGAACAA
>NZ_CABUIW010000112.1 GCF_902491705.1 uncultured Lactobacillus sp.
TGCTGAAAGAATACGTTTTTTCATAATATAAAATACTACTCCTTTTCGATAAGACCTTTTAATTGTATCAAAAAATGGCGCAAATTTTGTTACGCCAATATTACAGTTCTATTTAAATCTATCAACTGACAGATACAAAAATAATTTTTCAAGAATAGGTTTAATAAAGATAAAGATCAAAAGATTAAACACTATACTAGGACTTAGTTGATAAATAATAAAATTCGTCACAGACTCATTGGAGAAACCATAAAATGAGGCAAAGCCAAAATTTATAGTATCAAATAGAAAGAGGAATAAAAACATTAACAAAAAATCAACATAGGTATTTCTCTTAATAATTCGACCTAGCTGAGTTAACAGATAGCATAACAGTGGCAAAGTTAGAATTACTATACCAACTGTTTTGAAATAATAGGTATCATAAAGAAATCCAAAATAAACAAGGTAAAGAAAGGAATACTTATTTGGAAAATCAAGAGTTAAGATGAAAATATAAATAATAAAAAGATGAGATGATAGAAAAAATTCAGGAGATAAATAATGATTAAATATCATCGAAATATGACCATCCCATAGAAAAGGAACAATACTCAGTAAGAAAGGAATAATAGAATACTTGGATAATTTCATATTATTTACCATCTCCAACTAGAGTAACATAAGAAATTTTATCAAAATCAGCATAAGGTTTCACCAAAATCGTACGATTTCCTTCATAATCACTCACAGAGTCTACAGTACCAATTGGAACATCCTTTACTGATACATCATCAAGACCACTTGTAACTACTTCAGTGCCAACCTTAACGTTAGAAGATGAATTGAGTTGTGTCATCTCTAACAGCTTCTTTTTATTATCATAACGAGATATAATCCCGAAAATATGGTTATCATCCTCTGATTTGACGCTAGAAGCAAGGTAACTATCACTAGAACTACTAGAAAGTAAAGAAATAGTAGTAGTATCATCATATACCTTAGTTACCAAACCAATTACTCCACCATTAGAAGTTGCTAACATAGATTTACTAACATTCTTAGACTTACCGACATTAATTGTTAACTCTTTTAACCAAGTCACAGAAGGTCGCATAGAAACTTCAGCAGTGAGAACATTATCACGACTTAGTTTGTCCGAAAGATTAAGCGAAGCTCTTAAAGAATCGTTCTCTTCTTGCAAGTTAGAAATAATAGATGATTGATTTTCTAAATTTGATAAAGATTTTTTTAAATCTCGATTCTCATTATAGGTTGATAAGAGATCAGAAATAACATTATGAGATTTTGATAAAGCAGTAAATGGAACTGAAACCACTGAGTCTACTTTGGTAACGAAACCCGAAACATTAGACGAGATATCCTTCGTTAATTTTTTATTAGTAAAGACAAAAGAAAAAAGCATTACAAAAAATAGAACAATAATAAACCCATAAAGAAGAAATCGATAAAAACTATTTTTCATTTTGTCACCTCAAAAAAAGAAAACGAATTATCTAAAAGATAATTCGTCTTAATAGTACGGAGAATGGGGGATTCGAACCCCCGCGCCAGTTACCCGACCTAACGATTTAG
>NZ_CABUIW010000113.1 GCF_902491705.1 uncultured Lactobacillus sp.
CTGACTAATAATTATTTTATATATTTTAGCTGTCTACTTGACGCGGTACGGATCAAAGTCTAGTAGTTTTTTATAGTCAGAAATGGTAAGAATTTTATTCATTATAATTATCCTCGTATAGATGTATCAATATATAAATTAGTTTAAATACGTTAAAAATGCAATATCCATGTATTAAGTCATATTGCATTAAGAAAGGAAAAAGTGAAATGAAATTAGTTAATTGGAATATTGCTTCTCTAAAATCTATGCTTTTTGGAACAACAACTAGGGCATTGCAAACTAGAGAAATTTCGCAAAAAATCATTAAAGATAATCCAGATATTATTGGATTACAAGAAGTTAAAATTAGACCAGATGGACCTGATGCTAAAGAAAACAAAAAATTAACGGAGCTTTTTCCAAATTATAATATCGTATATCGTGCTTCTCAGTCACCAGCTAAAACTAGTTATGCGGGGACGATGATTTTGCATAAACGTGATTTAAATCCCATTCGAATTATTAAGCCTAATATTGATAGTGGTGATTTGGATAGTGAAGGAAGATTATTAATTTTAGAGTTTAAGAAGCATTACTTTGTTAATGCATATATTCCTCACTATGAATATCATAAATATAGACAGCATGCTCATTGGATGAAGGAACTAACAGAATACATTGATAAACTTAACCAAAAGAAGGTAGTTCTGTTAGCCGGTGACCTATCAATTTTATTAGGCAAAAAGACAGTCAAATCAACTGTTTCTAAAAAAGCAGTATTGGAATTAAAAAGACAATATGATTCACTGTTGGACTTAGGCTTGAGGGATGCCTATATTGTTAAACCGAATGGACAAAATGACGCTACATGGTGGGCTCCAAATATTGAAAAGAAAGTCGAAAACGGAATTAGGACCGATTTTTGGCTAGTAAGTGATAGTGTAAGTAATAAAATAATATCTTCAGGACCAATTGATACAGGTAAGCGCAGGGATCATGCACCAATGAAATTGGATATTGATATCAATTAATATATAAATAAAAAGCGGAACTTTATTAGTTCTGTTTTTTTATTTTTTGCGGTAAACTTAACTAACAATATACTAACGGAGGTACATATATGAATGCAAATCAAAAGATATTGCGAAGAGAAATTAATCAGGGAGCTTATCCAAGTTTAAATATACTGGAAAATACCACTGGTTCTGGCAAAAATTATGCGATTGAGCAGGTAATAGTTGATGAATTTATAGCTCATCCTGAAAATTTATCTATATATGTAACTACTAGAAGGAATAATCGTGATCAAGTTGCGCACGAAATTAAAATGGCTCTTCCTAAAAATGAAAGAAAAAAGGTATTGGTTTTACGTTCTGAAGTGGGACCTAAAAAGTAGACATTTTAAAACATAGGATTAATAGAGGCTTGATTCCGATATTCTTTCGGAGTTAAGCCTTTTAATCTGCTCTTTATCCTTTCTTCGTTATAGTATTTGATATATTCCTCTATAGCTTGAGC